>JANNLO010000036.1:0-5455 GCA_031396835.1 Snowella sp. SOY_38_metabat_116 | reverse complement strand
AGAACTTCTGGAGAAGCACCCATATTGACATAGTGAGTCCGATAGATCGCCCGAAACACTTGGGGATAATATGCTACACCTGTAAATTTTTCCATTACCTGAGCAACAGCAGCACCATAAGATTCACTTGAGATTGAAGTTCCAGAAAGACTATCCTTCGTTGTATTTCTAGTATGAACAAATAAGTATTGATGAGTTTGTTCATCAGATAAAAATTGTTGACGATATCCTTCATAAAGCCATTTATTCAGATAATCATAAAAACAACTACGATCTTGGAAATAGTAATTAGGAACTTCAACAAAATAGTGACCGTAACTCTCTCCCGTTTTATAGTCATCAGGTAACATATCATAATAATAACAGCAATTCTCATTTTAAAACATTTGTACTATAAAAAGTTGCCAAATTTACCAATACAGTTAAAAAGGTCAACGATAGAATGAGGGTTTCAGGCGTTGTAAAACGATAGACTCATGAGAATCATTCTCATAATGAGAATTGCTGTAATAATAACGAGCCTGAGTGGAATCAGTCATTTTGTTTCTCGATATAAAACCAGATGGTGTCAGGATACCGTGAACCAAGGTACGACCCAACTCTAATTCAGACAAAGTTCGACGACGTAGGGGGGGAACTACACAGAGTAAAGCTAACATCAAGAACCTTTGTAAGTCTTCTGATATAACCTTTGTTAAACGTTCTTTTTTATAGACTTGACCATTTTTAGAGCAGTATAAATAAGGGTCATCAACATGAACTTTAAAGGTTTCGAGAACCGCTCTTACTTGCGTCAAAGTTAAGGGTAAATCCTGAACTTTGCGCTTCTCTTTCGGTAGCTCTGCATTCAGTGACCTGAGCGTACAAATAACTTCAATATCTTGAAAATTAGGACTTTTGGTTTTGCGAGTAATCCTTTGATAAAGAAATTTACTAAGATTAATTAAAGCTTTAAAGTAGAAATTCTTAGTGCTTCTTATATAATGGAGCCCGTAATTATCAAAAAAGTCAAGCAGAAACTCCTCCATATCTTCCGCAGCTTTTTCTGCTTCCGTATCTAATTTTCCTTTAGCAGTATAGTAGTCTTGCATTGATTCAAAACTGTGTATATTAATTTTAGTGTCAATCACAGGAATTAAAGACTCTAAGCTCACTAAAGCTAAATTTTGAACACGATAAAAACGCCAACCCAGGAGTCTGTTAATATTTCCTATTGTACTTTCCTGAGTGGGTAAACGTAGTGGCTCTTTAGTGCGATATCCAAGATAATATTGAAATTTCTTCAATGCCTCGGCAATGCGGTCTAACTCACCTTGAATGATGGAGAGTCGTTCTATATCCGTTAGCTCAGGATAGAGAGATTGGTAAAGGGTAAGATAGTTCTCTACCTGAAAACTTAAAGTAATAGTTTGATTTCTTTTTTCTTCTGACTTGTCATCAGTATTCGGAGACTTATCAATCACGAAATCGGGCTTTCTTCGCTTAAGAACTGAGATTTTAACGGATGGATTAGATTCTTTTGGACAAATAAGAACCAAAAGATAGCCCAATTCTCCTAAACAGTAGACGAACTTATGACCATAACAGCGATGAGAACGTTGTTGAGTCTTGGTTAGTCCGCTTTGGGTCAAGACTTCCTCTATTCTTGTCTTCCATTGCTCGTCAGTTAATAATGGTAAAGAGTTCTTTGTAGCCCACTGCTCAAAAGCATCGAGTTCAGACTTCGTTGCACGATTGCCCGTAATGGAGAAACCATCAGGTTTTGCTAAAAGGCGACGAATAGTAGTCTCAATTTGGCGTGCATTGGGGTCAGTCTTACGGATATATTCAATGGGATTAATCCAAAATACATTTTCCATGTTGATATTTCCTTTAGTTAGAAATTAATGGGTGATAGGCTAAAAGCTGTAGAAAGAACTTTTAAGGTTTTAAAGTAAAAATTTGTTCAATAATTTTCACTTTAAACTTAACTCCCCCTGTCGAGGAGTTAAGTTTAAAACAATTAATTAGTAGAGTAAAATGCTTGTCTAGAAAGGCTTCTAGGATTTTTAATGTCAAAACGTTAAATAACCTTGTTCAACGCCCTAAATCTGGGTTTTAATGGAGATAAGTTAAGTTCTCAATTTGAAAGGAATTGCTTTGAGAGCAAGGGTTTCAGTGTTACATCTTTTGACTGGTGACTGTTACTTTTTGATCAAATTGCTAGGGAATAGTTCCAGTAACGCGTTAAATAAAATCGTTCTAGATTCAAAATGCCACAGACATCATTAACGGCTAAACCTAATCCGATTTTTTGTCAAAATTTGGTAATGGCAAGGCGTTAATGTAACGGATTAAACGCTCAAGAGCCTCACTTTCGGTCAATCCTTGTTTCTCTGCTTTTTGGCGAATCGCCGAGATCACCGTAGGCGTTAAGGTGTACCACTTTTTTTGTTTCACTTCGTCATAGATTAAAGGTCTTCCTCTGGTAGCCTTGACTCCTTGTTTAATTTTTCGGTTACTGCGTAAGCTCGATTGTTCGTTGTTAGTCATGATTTTAAACAAGATAGAATTTGTATTAGTTAACTGATTTCCAGCCTTTAATTCGATAAGAATAATTGAATTTGTTGTACAAATTGTCTATTAACTGCTATTAATAGAAGTGTTAATTTTTAGTAAGTAAAATAATATAAGTTTTTTAAGCTTTTTAATAACTGCGATTATCATTTATCCCCCTAAGAGAAATAGGTTATATGACTTTTATAAAAACTCTTTAAATTCCTCAAAAATAGTCAGTATTGAGTAAAATAAAAGATTAGTATGAGCTAAATCGTTCTCATAAAACCTCAAAATTTAGATGGATATTAATCTCTGTTCTATTGCATTAAATAATTTATCTTCTATGGGTTAAAAGAGTAAATTATTTTCTTCATATCTTCAGAGTAGGAGGATTGCCCTGTCGAAAGAGAGCCAAACGGCAAGGTTTAACGGAAAGCGAAGCTCTGGAGCGTTTGATCCGTTACCTTGAAGTTTTACCCTTTCCCAACCTTGAGGAGAAATCTGATAAGCAGAAGTGATAAGGTGGACTATAGTGAATCGTATATACGTCATGGCTTTATTCCTTTGCCAAAAAGATTAGCTGTCAGACAACGTGATGTTTTTGTTGTCATAAATCCATCCTAGATCAGGAATTTAGCCGACTTAGAAAAGGGGGGCAGTAGTTAAGATATGTTAAGCAATTAAGCTCAATATAAAAAAATAAAGCAATTCTTCGGTTAGCAGATGAAGATGATTTGCTATTAATTAGAAATTTTATTGCTAGTTTTATAACATCCATTTTTAGCCAGTATCATTTCTCCATTGTGCCAAGCATAGGATCTATAGTAGTGAGAATTTGGAGGATTTTTCTTTTTTTGTTTACGGTATTTTAAATCAATATTTAAGTATGCTTGATTAGCTCTCATCATCGCATCAACGATTGTTTGGCATTCTTCATCTTGCTCTTGAATGGCTAAGGAAGCTAACCTTTCAATTAAATTAATTTCAGGTCTTTTTACTTTTTGATGACGATTAATTATCTCAGTGATCTCTGTCTTTTTTTGAGGTGGAAGTTTGGTAAATTTATCTTTGTTGAGAAAAAGAATTGCTGCTTCACTATATTCTATACTTTCTGGAATGGAATATTCTTGATATTTAACCAGACATTCTTTAAATTCACGCTCTAATCTATTGATAAATGTTATCGTAAATACGTCTATTACATTGTCATAATTCAATTGGAATTTCTTTTCTAATTTTTCTCGATTGTCACTGAGTTTAGTATCTAAATGTAAGATTAATGTCCATAGTTTTTCAAGAAAATTAATGTTATATTCAAATCTTTCTTGCAAATCTTCATTACAATACTTTGGATCACTATCCCAAGGATAGGCCCCTTTGGTTATAGTGTTAAACCAAATATCAAGGGTATTTTGATGAAAAAAATAAACTGAATCTAACCACTTTTTTTGAGCCTCATTTAGTGTTAATGTTTGTTGTTCATGATAAAATCTTTGTATTTTAATTTGTATATTAACAATCAATACGAAGGTAAGTATTAGGAAATAAGAAGTCTTAGGAATTTTATTATTCTGATAAAAATTGATAGCTTGTTGAAGTAGCCAATTACTGGGTTCTCCTCCAGAATTTATTACATCTTTTAATTCATGGTCAAAATATTGCTTTACTTCTTGCAATGTTGATCCTTTAATTATTGAATGACAAAATTCAAGTATAAGTATACAAGATGAATTATTATTGTTTGCGGCAAGGTTTTGATTTCTATATATCATGAAAATTCTCCATTATCTTAATAATATAAATCTATGTTTTTCTTTGGTTCATGATTTCAACTCAATGACGGATAAAATAACTCAAAATAAAGTTTTCTCTACGTATCCAGTTAACTTGCAATAACGTTCCCAATTCTCAATAAATAAAAATCTCTTCATCTAATCAAAAGCTAAATACTGAAAAGGGTTAAGCTCATTTTTTTGAATCAACTGAGAAAACCATGCTGAGTATCGTGCTATTAGGACATTACTTAAGAAATGAGCTATAAAAAATAAAAATGTAAGATCATGACTTTATTGTCTAAGAGAGGTCATCTTTATATTTTATTTTCATCCATAAAAAATGACAACTTGTATCGATGGGATATAACTTTTAATCTAGCCCTTTCTTCACAATGGCTCCTTAATCTGAATTGAAGTTATTTTAATTTAAAGAAGAATGATACAATTTAAGAATGACTAAATTTAGTCATTTATTATTGACTCATATTTTGATGAAAACTATTACCTGCACGTCTTTATCTGGGGGACAGGGAAAAACGACTACAGCCATATGTCTGGGTAAAATGTTGAGTCTATTGGGGCATCAAGTATTGATGATTGATGCTGATCCCCAAGCTAGTCTCACCTTTTATTTAGGACATGAAGTTCAGTCCAGTCAGCCGACCCTGTTAGAAATCATTAAAAAGGAAGTCCCTGTCGAAGATGGAATTTATGAAATTAATCCCAACCTCTGGTTGATACCCATTGGTGTCAACTTAAAGGGACTGGTTCCCAAATTTGCTGATTGAGAGCGGCTTTTTCTTGATGTCGCTTTCGCTCGGCTTTGACCAAACCAAATAACTTGGCACGTTCAGCTAGATAGGTTACTGTGTCGGGCTTTTCACCTCTAGCAATAGCCTTTGCTACATAGTATAGACTCCGAAAAACCATCTCTACTGAAATCTTTTCTTTCGGCTGATTTAAAGAAAACCATCTCTACTGAAATCTTTTCTTTCGGCTGATTTAAAGCAATCGCTACTTCCCCTACCAATTGATTTAAGACCGTATAGAAAATCAAAGTGCAGATAATTTGGATTTGAACACCATTCTTATTCCCCACCCATAAATAGGCTAGTCCTAAAAGTCTTTTCGTTAATAAAAAT
>JANNLO010000035.1:0-5956 GCA_031396835.1 Snowella sp. SOY_38_metabat_116 | reverse complement strand
CCTTTGAGGGAATAAAAAAATTAAGTTTAAGTCAAGAATTTTTCTTTTAAAGTATTTGTGATAAAAATAAGCTTTAAAGTTAATGTCAGTAGATCAGATTATTTTTGATTAGCAAAATTGGGATTATATTGCTTAATTAACTGACATTAACTTTAAAGCTTATTTTTATCACAAATACTTTAAAAGAAAAATTCTTGACTTAAACTTAATTTTTTTATTCCCTCAAAGGATATAATAAAATCTTAATTTTCCGTCAAATCGCCTACACTCATCAAAAGGAAACAGGGAATGGAGATTCAAGACCTCAAGGGAAGAGATATTCTCAGTATTGCAGACCTCAGTGTTACAGAACTTCAAGCCGTTCTCAACCTAGCATCTCAACTGAAAAGTGGAGAAAAAAAGCCCCAATGTCAAAAGATTTTAGGATTATTGTTTTATAAAGCTTCTACTCGAACCCGTGTTTCCTTTAGTGCGGCGATGTATCAATTGGGTGGACAAGTTCTAGATTTAAATCCTAGCGTCACCCAAGTTGGTAGAGGAGAGCCTATAACCGACACAGCAAGAGTATTAGACCGCTATTTAGATATTTTGGCTGTTCGTACCTTTAAACAAGAAGATTTACAAACTTTTGCCGATTATGCAACTATTCCTATTATTAACGCTTTAAGTGATTTAGAGCATCCCTGCCAGATTTTAGCTGATTTACAAACGATTCAAGAGTGTTTTCAGCAACTTTCGGGCATTACTATCACTTATCTGGGAGATGGCAATAATGTGGCCCATTCCTTGATTTTAGGAGGAGCGATGATGGGAATGAAAATTCGAGTGGCAACACCCAAGGATCATCAACCAGATCCCGCGATTATTGCAAAAGCTCAAATTTTGGCAAGCAATGGTGCAGAAATTATTCTGACAGATGATCCCATTGAAGCGGTGCAAGGTTCTCAGGTTTTATATACCGATGTTTGGGCAAGCATGGGGCAAGAAGATTTAGCAGATTCTCGTATTCCTCTTTTTCAGTCCTATCAAGTGAATGAAACACTTTTGAGTCATGCAGATCCTGATGCCATTATTCTCCATTGTTTGCCTGCTCATCGGGGTGAAGAAATTACAGAAGACGCGATCGAGGGAAAACATTCACGGGTTTGGGATCAAGCTGAAAATCGGATGCACGCCCAAAAAGCTTTGCTCGTTAGTCTTTTAGGAATTTAACAAATCATGTTTACACAAAAATGGCAATAGTTTTTTCAAATCTGTTTTAAAATAAATCATCTGAGTGAAATCTTAGCTTAAAAATTTTTGCTTTAATGATCAGGATTAATCAGACGAATAAATTTTTGTTTAATTTGCAGTTCAAAAACTTCCCATTTCAGCTTGATGTAATCGGCTTGATTATGAAAACCGCTTAAAAAGCCAACGGGAATTTCAAATCCGCCTGCCATATTTCTACCTCCGCCATAGTAACGCCCTTGAGTGTCTTGCCCCAAAGTTTCCTTGAGAAATTCATCAGGGTCTAGGGTTAATTTATTCGTTCTTAGGGAGCCAATAATCAATTCAACATCATTAGCCGCATCATGAACAATGCCATAGACGATCGCGGTATGAATATTTTCTTCTGTTACTAAAAAATCAGCCGCCTGGGGAATAGCATCTCGGTCTTCATAACGTAGGTAACCCACGCCTGCAATCGAAAAATTGTTTTGAATACTCCGATTTTTTAGCGATCGCTCAATGACTTCCATCACTCGACGAGAACGAGCCGATTGTAAAACCGAATTTAATAATTGAGGATCATAAATTCGACTCAAATAAGATGCCGCCAGAAAATCAGCTTCTTGAGCTTGCAATAAATTGATCGTATCAGAGCGAATTCCGTGCATTAGAGAAGTCGCACATTTCACATGAATAGGATTGAGATTATTAAAATCTAATAGGCCAGCTTGCAGATATTGGGTGAGGATAGTGGCTGTTGCCCGCATTTGGGGACGAATATCAATAAATTCGGCTTGAATTTCTTCTTGTTTACTGTGATGATCAATAACAATTAAAATTGGAATATTAGCTTGCTTCACCAATGGCATAAGTTGGCTATTAGTGCCTTGACTATCCATCAAAACGCAGCCTTGATAGAGGGAAAGATCACGTTCTTTGAGGGTTTGAACTCCCCAACGTTTTGCGGGTAATCCTGTTAATTTAACAAGGGCAATATTTTCTTGGTGAGACAAAGTTCCCGCATAAACAATATCACATTGAATAGAATATTGTTCAGCAATCAATTGGTAAGCCCAGGCACTAGAAAGAGCATCAGGATCAGGAAAATCTTGAATAACAATAATGTGTTTTTCTTCTCGATGTCGTTCTAAAAGTTGTTGCAATTTACCCAAAAGATAGGGAACACAGGGATAGTGAATTCCATTACCATTGAGAGAGTTGCCATTAGAGTTATCGCTTAAAAGATCAAAGTTAGCAGGATCACTAACAAATTCTGTCTCTAAAACATTGGGTGCGAGGAGTAAATCTGAATTCATTGCTGAAATTAATAGAGAGAGTTGAATTAAATAGTTTTTCTTATCCTTGAGTTTGGCAAGTAATTCACCTTTGTTTACGAGACTTGGCTAAAAAGGTTAGCAACGGATAATTTAAACTGAATGTTCTAATTATACTTCATCAATAAGTTCAATCAATTAACCTTGTCTGGGCAGTTGCTACTACTAACGGCTGATTTTTCTGCAAATTTATAATGAATTTAAGCAGCTAACTTGACTAAAAACTTGGCAAAGGTTAAGGGATTTTTTTATAATAGTGACTCTATGGATACTTCGAGCCGTTCTTAAAGGGACTAATTAAACGTGATTGATACTAATTTAGAGTTTTTAGCCGACACTGACCCCGCGATCGCCCAAATCATTGACCGAGAACTGCAAAGACAACGAGTTCACTTAGAAATGATTGCGAGTGAAAATTTTGCATCTCCTGCGGTATTAGCGGCTCAGGGTTCCGTATTAACCAATAAATATGCCGAAGGTCTCCCGAAAAAACGCTATTACGGCGGCTGTGAATTTATTGATCAAGCAGAACAACTGGCAATTGATCGGGTCAAACAATTGTTCGGTGCAGCCCATGCCAATGTTCAACCCCATTCTGGCGCACAGGCGAATTTTGCCGTATTTTTAACGCTCCTTGAACCTGGAGATAGCATTTTAGGAATGGATTTATCTCATGGCGGACATTTAACTCACGGTTCTCCCGTCAATTTTTCGGGTAAATGGTTCAAAGCCGCTCATTATGGCGTAAGTCCTGAAACCGAACAGTTGGACTATGAGCAAATTCGAGAAGTTGCCCTGAAAGTTAAACCAAAATTATTGATTTGTGGTTATTCTGCCTATTCTCGCATCATTGACTTTGAAAAATTCCGCGCGATCGCCGATGAAGTTGGAGCCTATTTACTGGCCGATATTGCCCATATTGCGGGTTTAGTGGCAACAGGACACCATCCCAACCCTTTACCCTACTGCGACGTTGTTACAACCACCACCCACAAAACCTTAAGAGGCCCGCGCGGTGGATTGATTATGACAAAAGATGTCGAATTAGGTAAAAAACTGGATAAATCGGTTTTCCCAGGAAGCCAGGGCGGCCCCTTAGAACACGTCATTGCCGCTAAAGCCGTTGCTTTTGGAGAAGCTCTAAAACCAGAATTTAAAATCTATTCAGGTCAAGTTATCGCCAATTCCCAAGCTCTAGCGGCTCAATTACAAAAACGAGGTTTCAAAATTGTTTCTAATGGAACAGATAATCACTTGATGCTGGTGGATTTGCGCTCAATTGGTATGACAGGAAAAGTTGCAGATCAGCTAATGGGAGAAATTCACGTTACCGCCAACAAAAATACTGTTCCTTTTGATCCCGAATCGCCCTTTGTGACTAGTGGTTTACGTTTGGGATCACCTGCTATGACAACTCGCGGCTTGAAAGAAATAGATTTTGTGGAAATTGGCGATATTATCGCAGATTATTTATTAAATCCCGATGATAAAGCAATTAAACAGAATTGTTTACAACGAGTGACGGATCTTTGCAATCAGTTTCCACTTTATCCTCATCTCAAAATTCCTGTTGCCGCGATCGCCTAATTCTGTCTAATTCTAGAGTAGGCGTTGTTTAATCAAGGTATGAATTTCAATTTCACTTATCTCTAAAAATCAGTTTGATTCTGGGTTGCAAAAATAGCAGCTAAAACCATTCATACCCCAAATTAGCAACGCCGTCTTTTTTATGTTTTTTGGGTTTCATTTATCTTAAAATTGAGTAAAAATTGACAAATCAATCTGAGTTTTGACTTTTAATTTCTCTAAAATAGTCTTTATAGCTTATAAATATTAAATCCCTATGAATTTTCTCAATATTACTCTTGGAATTTTTTTGGCCCTGATGACAGTTTTTTTTATTTTTCGGATTATTTTGACCTGGTATCCCCAAGTTGAGTTAACTCGTTTGCCTTGGAAACTGATTGCTATTCCTACTGAACCTCTGCTCATTCCGTTGCGTAAATTAATTCCTCCCTTGGGCGGTGTTGATATCACTCCCATTCTTGGAGTCGGGATTTGTACGCTTTTGCGAGAAATTTTGATCGGTCAGCAAGGGCTTTTAACAATGGCATCTAATCTTCATTAAGCAAGTCGGAGTTTAAATGTATTGTATTGGCTTAATGAGTGGCACATCAGTGGATGGCATTGATGCTTGCTTGGTAGAAATAACAGGTTCGGGTTTTGATTTAAAAGTTGAACTTCTTAATGGGGCAACTTATGACTATCCCCAGAATTTAAGAGAAGAAATTATTCAAGTTTCTGGTGGGGCAGTTTTAAGTTTGCCAGAATTAGCTTATCTGGATGATGCGATCGCCGCCCAATTTGCTTTAGCGGCCCAAAGAATTCAAAAAGAAATGCCAACAGCAAACTTAATTGGCTCTCATGGACAAACGGTGTTTCATCGTCCTCCTGATCGCTCAATTCCCAGGAAGTTAGGTTATAGTTGGCAACTGGGCAGGGGGGAAGTGATTACCCATTTAACAGGAATTCCTACTGTTAGCAATTTTCGAGTTGCAGATATTGCAGCAGGCGGACAAGGCGCACCTTTAGTTTCCAAAATTGATGCTTGCCTTCTTAGTCATCCCCTCGAACATCGTTGTATTCAAAATCTGGGTGGAATTGGCAATGTCACCTATCTTCCACCAAAACAACAGCACAATTGGGAAGACAATATTTGTGGCTGGGATACGGGGCCAGGAAATGTTTTGATTGATTTAGCCGTCCAAAAATTTACCAAGGGTCAACAAACCTATGATCTGAGTGGTCAATGGGCCAGTCAGGGAAAACCTTGCCAACAATTAATTACTCATTGGTTACAGCAGTCTTTTTTTAAGCACGTACCGCCAAAATCAACGGGTCGGGAACTTTTTGGAGAAATATATTTAAGCAATTGCTGGACAGAAGCCCAATCTTACGAACTTAGTGAAGCCGATTTTTTGGCCACACTAACCGAATTAACCGTGCTTTCTATCATCGACAGTTATCAGCGTTTTTTACCCGTATTTCCCGATACGATTCTTCTCTGTGGAGGCGGAAGTCATAATTTATACTTAAGAGAACGTTTAAAGGTCAATTTAGCATCGGCAACAACTTTATTAACAACAGATGATGTTGGATTAAATGGCGATTTCAAAGAAGCGATCGCCTTTGCCGTTTTAGCTTATTGGCGTTTTTATGATAATTTTGCAGGCAATTTACCCAAGGTAACAGGTGCAAAACAGCCACAATTGTTAGGCGAAATTCATCATCCGATTTTGAGTTGATCCCAGAAATAAATGAAAGCCGCATTCTTGAATTAATGTTTAAGTTTTTTAGATTGTTCCCGTCCTAAACCTAAAGATAATGTCAAACTTAGTTTAATTAGTCTT
>JANNLO010000317.1:0-5246 GCA_031396835.1 Snowella sp. SOY_38_metabat_116 | reverse complement strand
TTCAGTCTGTTCATCTTGTCTTTATCAATGGGGTTAAGTCTTCTATTACACTCACGCATAAACAAAATTTGATTTTGCAGTTTCTTGGTTCCTCTTCTCGGCAATATTATTTTTTGTCTTAAATAACCTGCTGAATGCGGGTTTTAGGTTAAACTTGTAGGCTTAATATAAAAGTACTGCCTTGCTTTTGTTCACTTTTCACTGTCAGACTGCCTTTATGAGCTTGAGCGATCGCCATTGCAATAGCTAATCCTAAACCAGCTCCTCCCGTATGACGAGAACGATCGCGCTGCACCCGATAAAAACGATCAAAAATGTGATCCTGCTCAGATAAAGCAATGCCAATTCCCGTATCTTGAACTTGAATAATCGCTTGATTATCAATCATGTTTAAAATTACTGTCACTTTTCCGCCAGGGTTTGTATATTGAATTGCATTGATCATTAAATTGGATACTAAGCGATATAGTTGCTCAGAATCCCCTAAAATTTCTAACGATCGCTTAACCTCTATTTCAGATATAAGGGTTATTTGGGCCGCCCTTGCTAATGCGGCTAATTCTTCTACTAAATCATTCACTAAATCGTTTAAGTTTACTAACTGATGGGGAAGAGGATTAGATTGGCGATCCATTCTGGCAAGTAGTAATAAATCCGCTACTAATTGAGTTAAACGCTGATTTTGTCGCTTAATCGTTTTGAGAATATCTCGTGTTTCTTTTTCATCTAATTCAGGCATTAATAACGCCGATTCAACGGTTGCTTGGGTTGCGGCTAAAGGAGTTCGTAATTCATGGGCCGCATCGGCAGTAAATTGTTGGATTTGGCGATAGGAATGGTAAATTGACTGCATTGCTAATCCTGATAACCACCAGCTTGCCCCAAGAACTAAAAGTAAAGAAATTGGTAATCCTATTTTCAAAGCCCATTTTACTCGCCCTAGATAATCTTCAAAATCTTTAAGACTGCGACCGACTTGAAAATAACCCCAATCCTGTTGATCCTTTGTGTGTAAAGAAAGGGAAATTTGATGATAGATATTTCCGTCCTGATCTGATAAGGTTTGCCACTCTGTTTGATTGAAATTTTCAGATAATCCTTCGGGATAATTGCCTGCGATCGCCAATAATTTTCCCGATGAACTAAAAAGACGAATATAATAATTACCTTTATTAATTACTCCCAAAAGATGACGCTGAGGATTACTAGGAGATTTTATACAGCTTGTATTGACTTGGCAAAGATTGGGTAAAAAATCATAAATAATTGGTTCTAAGTGATTAGGTTGTTGTAATTTAAGCTCTAAACTGTCGTGCAATGTTCCTGCAACCGATTCTAATTCTTGATCTAAAGCAACCCAATGAGCATGGGCGATCGCACGATAAACCCCAATCCCTAATAAAGTTAAGATTAATCCCATGACTCCCGCATAGGAAAGAGCTAATCGTCTGCGAGTTTGATTAAATAATTGATTTTGTCGCATGGTGTTAGTCATTCAGTCTGTAGCCAACTCCATGCACCGTTTCAATCAGTTTTAGGCAACCAACCGATTCTAATTTACGTCGTAATAATCTAACTTGAGCAGCAACTACATTACTAAAGCCATCAGACCCTAATTCCCAGAGTTGATTACGAATCTGGTCACTGGTTAAAATTTGATTGGGATGACGCATAAAATATTCTAGTAGTTGAAACTCCTTATTGGTAAGAGAAACAATTTGCTTTTTTTCCTTACCAGCAAGATAATAAATATTCCTTGTTCCGTAATCTAAAGTAATATTACCAATTTGTAATTGTTGCGGTTGGAGTTGGGGCGATCGCCGTTGTAAGGCTCGTAATCTAGCTAATAACTCCTCCATGCCAAAGGGTTTAATCAAATAATCATCTGCCCCTGCATCTAGGCCCGCAATCTTATCTTCCATACGGTCTCTAGCAGTTAACATGAGAACGGGAAGCGCGTTTTTACTAGCTCTTAGTTTTTGCAATAATTCTAATCCCGTAAAACCTGGCACTAACCAATCAAAAACTGCCAAGGAATATTGAGTCCATTGGTTTTGTAGATAGTCCCAAGCCTCTTTACCATCCGTTACCCAATCAACGACATATTTTTCTTGGTTTAGAGTTCGTTTAATCGCTAATCCTAAATCAGTTTCATCTTCAACTAATAGAATTCTCATAATTAACGTTAGATAGAATAAATATCAGTTTAGAAATTTCTACTGTTTGAAGGAATAACGAGCATTCACTTTTTTACCATCAATTTCCGCCGTAATTTTTAATTGATATTGGCCCGTTGCTTTTCCTTCTAAGAGACTGGTGTAGTGTTTATCTTTAGCGTCATAGGTAAAAACTAGATTTTTTTGTTTGCCATCAGGAGATTGAACTTGACCTGTAATCTTAGCATTGGGAATCGGTTTGTGATTATCTCCTGTCATTACAAATAAGTCTAAATGAAGTCCTTTATCGCTTTTTTCAGGGACTAATTCTAAATGGTAAGGGCCAGCTTCAACGACTTGTCTTTTCATAGCAACTAAATTGAGTTTTGCATTGCCTAAAATTTCTGAAGATTTAAAACTATTAAGGTCAGTCGCTAGGCTAGAATTTATTGTTATTCCCAAAGCGATTAGAGTAACAAAACCTGAACAGGTTAAAACTAAAAAACGAGATTGAGTTGATTTCATTGGAGATAATTCCTTTAATTAATGATTGTGTTTGTGCCGATGATGAAGATCAGGAAAGTGAGGATGAGTATGCAAAATGGCCTCATGCTCATGTCCGTGAGAATGTCTTAGTGAGACTGATTTCTCACCATGATAATGGGTGTGATGTCCATCATCGTGGCTATGAAAATGTTCATGAAAGATCAATGTATGCTTATGTTTATGACCATGTTGATCTTGGAACAAGGCAAATAAAGAACCAACCTTAAGCAACAGGGCTATCTTCTGAATAAGAGAAATGGTTTCTCCTAACGCGAAGGCTGAAAATACTACGCCAAAAAAGGGAGCGCAGGAAAAAATCATTTGGGAACGAGTTGCACCTAAACTTTGAGAGGAGGTAATATAAAGCACCATACTCGCTCCATAAGATAATGCCCCGATCGCTAATCCCCCTAGAATCGCCTTTGGTGAAGTAGCAATAGGCTGTATTAATAATCCAATACTCAGGTTAACAGTTCCCGCGATTAGCCCTTTCCAAAAAGTGCTTTGAGTCGGACTAATACCGTCAATGAGTGCGGTTAGATGATTATCTAGTCCCCAACAAAGACAAGCAAGAGCGACTAATAAACCTGCCTCAATGCCAGCAATTCCTTCTCCAAAGGAGAGTAAGGCCGCCGCAAAAATTGTTCCTAAAACACCGAACCATCCCCAACGTCCCAAATGATCATGAAAGAACCAATAGCCCAAAAGAGCGGTTGCAACTAATTCTAAATTGAGCCATAAAGAAACCGAGGCGGCTGATGCCAATTTCAGTCCTAATAGCAGAAATACGGGTGCTAATATTCCTCCCCAGGCGATCGCCCCTAACAAACGATAACGATTTTTAGGCTCTAACTGCCAAGGGACTTTTAGCCCAGAATCTCGTAGAATAATTGGGGTAACACCAAGTGCCGCACCCAAGTATAAAAGTCCTGCTAACTGAAATGGAGGAAAAGTATTGAGCAGAACTTTACTGGCAGGTGTCGATGCTCCAAACAATGTTGCTGCAAGAAAAGCAAGAAGAATAGCGTACATTTTCATAAATTTTTCATTAATAGCTTAATAAAATCACTTTAAAATTGCTTCAGAAACTTTCCCATTTTCAACAATTTTAGTAGGATTTTTGGGAAGTAAAAACTGTCCAAATTGAGAATAAAAAGCAGGCAAAACTAATAGTGTTAAAGCAGTAGAACTAAATAATCCACCCAACACGACAATGGCTAAGGGTTGCAGAATTTCTTTGCCTGCACCACCTGAAATTACGAGTGGAGCTAACCCTAAAGCCGAGGTAAATGCTGTCATCAAAATTGCGTTAAGACGTTCCATTGAGCCTTTAATCAAAAGGTCTTTTAAGGGTATTCCTGCGGCAAACTTGGTGTTGTAGTTGTCCACCAGCAGCAAACCATTACGGGTAGCAACTCCAAACAGGGTGACAAATCCGACTAGGGAGGCAATGGACAAGATTCCACCAGTTAATGCCACCGCGATCGCACCTCCGACTAAGGCTAATGGCAGATTGATCATGATCATGGCAGTAGAAGGAATGGATTTGACCGAGAGATAGATGATAAAGGTAATAACGAGGAAAGCGATCGCGCTATAAAGCAAGATACTTTGGGTTGATCGTTCTTCTGCCTCAAACTGTCCAGCGTACTGAATAAAGTAACCAGAGGGTAGTTGTACCTGCTGTTTTACCTTTGCCTGAATTTCGTTCACCACTGAGCGCAGATCTCGTCCACTGACGTTGGCAGACACCACCAGCAAGCGAGAGACATTTTCCCTGTTAATCGTGTTTGGGCCAGTAGCATTCTGAATCTTAGCCACCTGCGCCAGGGGAATTTTCTGCCCGTTGGGAGTATCAACCAAAAGATTGGCAATGGTTTCCAAGCTGTTACGGGCTTCTGGCTTTAACCAAACCACGAGATCAAAGGTTTGCTGTTGCTCCAATACTTGAGAAACAACTCTCCCATTTAGGGCCGTTTGAATTGTTTCGGAAAGTTCCCCTACGGTCAATCCATAACGGGCAGCAGCAGTTCGATCAAAGACGATTTGCACTTGAGAAACGGGGACTTGAGGTTCGGCCTGCAAATCTACGATACCTTTGATAGTCTGCATGGTAGAGGTAACTTCTTCACCTAAATGCCGCAGTTCCGATAGATCAGGACCGAAAATTTTGACAGCGATCGCGCTTCTCACTCCTGACAACACCTCATCCATGCGATGAGAAATAAAACCACCAATATTGGGTGCAACGCCTGGTATCCGCGCAAACTCCTGCCGAAGTTTTTCAACACTCCCTTTGCGATCTTTTATACCTGTCTCACTTAGCTCCACATCAAAGTGCGCCCCATTCACACCTGCGGCATCTGCATCTCCTGGTGCCCGTCCAGATCGAAATTGAATATGCTTAAAGCGGCTATCATCTTTCAGAGCTGCTTGCATCGCAGACCCAACCTGGTTGGTCGTTTCTAAAGACACTCCTGGATAGAGCATAACGGCATTTACCAGCGATCGCTCCTGAAACTCTGGCAGAAAAATGCGCCCAAA
>JANNLO010000309.1:0-2856 GCA_031396835.1 Snowella sp. SOY_38_metabat_116 | reverse complement strand
TCAGCAATTCTCATTTTAAAACATTTGTACTATAAAAAGTTGTCAAATTTACCAATACAGTTAAACCGGTCAACGATAGAATAAGGGTTTCAGGCATTGTAAAGCGATAGATTTATGAGAATCATTCTCATAATGAGAATTGCTGGCTCCGTGTATTTAGTTGGCGTCAGATACCTTCTAGAGTACAGGAGTTTTTTGCTGTGAAGTATTAAATTTTCGCAACGGCTATGGGATGCAAAATCTTCGATCAACGTTATCCCTTAACGATTAATGATTCTAGTTGATGTTGTTGCCATAAAGATTGATATAATCCCGGTTGATTTAACAACGTTTCATGGGTTCCTGTTTGGACAATTGTTCCTTGATCCATGACAAAAATTCGATCCGTTTGTGCCGCCGCCGAAAGTTGATGAGAAATGAAAATCACCGTTTTATGTTGTTCTTGGGAAAGATGATTAAGGATTTGAGTTGCCGTCTGATTATCAACGCTCGACAATGCGTCATCCAAAATTAAGACTGGAGCATCCAAAATTAACGCTCTAGCCAATGAAGTCCGTTGTCGTTGCCCACCCGATAGCGTAATTCCCCGTTCTCCCACTAAAGTTTCATACTTCTGAGGGAAATACTGAATTTCTGAATCAATATAAGCTTGTTTGGCGGCTTGTTCTACAAATTTTTGTTCTTTTTGCGGATCACCATAACGAATATTATTTTGAATGGTCGTACTAAACAAAAAACTATCCTGGGGAACATAGGCGATCGCTTTTCTGAGATCGGTCAGAGAAATTTGGGTAATATCAATTCCATCTAAAAATAATTGACCAGGCGCAATATCTAATAAACGGGGCAAGGTATTCGCTAAAGTTGATTTTCCGCAACCAATGGGGCCAACAATTGCGACCATTTCTCCTGGATTAATTGTAAAATTTAAATCTTTTAGAGCCGAAACTTTTGCATCAGGATATTGATAAGAAAGATGAGAAGCCGTAATTTTTCCTTTAACTGAATGATTATCTAAAGGGATCGGATTAGGAACATCCTGAATTTTAGATTGAGCTTGAAAAATTGCTTCAACCCGATCAATACTAACTTCTCCTCGTTGATAGGCTGTAATCGTAAATCCTAATAAAGCAGTCGGAAAAACTAAGCGTTCTACTAAAATAATTAAGGCAATAAAATCTCCAATACCAATTTCTCCTTTTTGAATAGCATCTGTGCCAAAAGCTAACAGTAATAACAAACTAATATAAGACAATCCTTCAATAATTGGAAAGGTCAAATTTCGAGTTCTTGCTAACTTTAAATTGGCATTTAATAAGGCTCTATTTTTTTCTCTAAAGGCATTTCTTTCATTTTCTTCTTGGGCATAAATTTTAATTAAACTAATGCCACTCATATCTTCTTGAATTAGTTCACTCATATCTGATAACTTCTCTTGAACTTCCATCTGCTGATCTCGCAATTGTCCGCTAAAAAGTTGGACACTCATCAACATCAGAGGATAAACCGCGATCGCCATTAAACTAAGGGGAATATGAATCGCCAACATCGCAGGCAAGGTCAAAGTATAGGCAAAGAAAGTATTAATTAAACTTAAAACTGCAAACCCAACTAAGCGACGAATATTATCCACATCACTGGTCGCTCGATTAATGAGATCACCCGAAGTATTAAGGGAAAAATAAGCAGGTTCAAGGGTTAATAAATGCTGAAAAATTCTTTGTTTGAGGCTATATTCTACTTGACGACCAACTCCAAAAATAGCAATCCGAGAGAGCATTCGCAACGCCCACATCACAGAAGCCAAGACAAAAATTAAAATGACATAATGAATAACCTGATCGAAAGTAAAAGAAGCTTTTAAATCATCAATACTATCTCGAATTAAGAGAGGAATATAAACCCCCACTGCATTCACAATAAATAAAGTTAGAACTCCCCAACCCACTAATTTCCAATGGGGAACCAGATAATTTAATAAGGTACGAATTCGAGAATTTGCCATTAGATCACTGAATTTTTAATCTTAAGTTTGAGCTTTAAATTTTTTTGGGAAAGACTGACACAATTTAACTTTTCATTCGTATTAATAACGGCTCTTTAATAATTTCTACCTTGGAAAGTATTTATTTTTCTATCATAATAGAAATTGGAATTGTAAAGAAATATTAAGTATTAAACTATGTCATTTCAGGAAACTCATTCTGCTAAGGGTCGTGTGGTTGTGATTGGTGCAGGAATTGGCGGTTTGACCGCTGGAGCTGTATTGGCGCGTCGGGGTTATAAAGTCACTATTTATGACCAAGCTATTTTACCTGGTGGCTGTGCATCAACCTTTAGCCGTCGGGGTTTTACCTTTGATGTGGGTGCGACTCAAGTAGCGGGTTTGGAACCAGGAGGAATTCATCATCGCATTTTCCAAGAACTGGATATAACTTTACCAGAATCAACTTTTTGTGATCCTGCTTGTGCAGTCTTTTTACCAGGAGAAAAGAAACCAATTAATGTTTGGCGCGATCGCGAAAAATGGCAACAGGAAAGGCAAAAACAATTTCCGAATAGTGAACCTTTTTGGCAATTATTAAACAAACTCTTTGAAGCTAGTTGGCAATTTCAGGGACGAGATCCTGTTTTACCGCCGCGAAATTTTTGGGATTTACAACAATTATTAAATGCAATTCGGCTTGATACTTTGATTACGTTTCCCTTTACTTTGATGACAGTTGGAGACGCTTTAAAACTTTATGGTTTGGCGAAAGATCAACGTCTGAAAACATTTTTAGATTTGCAATTAAAGTTATATTCTCAAGTTAGTGCAGACGAAACGGCATTACTTTATGCAGCAACGGCTCTTTC
>JANNLO010000306.1:0-5703 GCA_031396835.1 Snowella sp. SOY_38_metabat_116 | reverse complement strand
TTCAGTCTGTTCATCTTGTCTTTATCAATGGGGTTAAGTCTTCTATTACACTCACGCATAAACAAAATTTGATTTTGCAGTTTCTTGGTTCCTCTTCTCGGCAATATTATTTTTTGTCTTAAATAACCTGCTGAATGCGGGCTATCTTCCTTAAAATCAGGATTATCAACTATTGCTTGAAAATCTAAATCATCAAACAGCTTCTTTCTCATTTTTTTAAACAAATAAATTAAGGAAAATAAAATTAATCAAACCAACCAATAACGTCATCTGATAAGGTAGCAGGAGGCTGGGCAGGGGCAACATAACGACCAATACGATGAGCGGGAACAATGGCAGATGGTGCAGATTTAACCGCTAATTTGACAGATTCAGGGGTCTCAAGCGGCTTATTTTCTGCTTGTTGTAATTCCCCATAAAGTTTAGTAACTAATGCTTTTTGTTCTGCAAGTTCCTGTTCTAAGATTTTTAAACTTTTAATTTGTTCGGTCATAATTTCAACTTTTTCTGTTGCAATTGCTAACGCTTTTTGATAATTATTAGTTTGTTTTAAATCAGTCGTTAACTTTTTAACTAACGCTTTTTGCTCTTCTAATTGAGGTTGTAATTGATCAGCTTTTTCGAGTTGATTTTTTAGGGTTTTATTTTCGTTTTTTTGAGTGGCTAATTCTGCGGTTAACTTAGTAATTTCTTCATTAGTAACTGCTAAATCTGTTAACACTTCATTTTTTTTAGATAAATCAATTTCTACACCAGAAAAATTAGAATCTTTTGGATTTTCTGGATTCATTTCTTCACGTAAAATATCCGATAAACTTTTTTTTGCCATGTTATTTTTTGAAAGATTTTATAAATTAGAAAAAATTTAAATTTAACTTAATTCTCGTAACAATTCTTCTGCAACTCGACGATAATCGGACTGCGCTTCCCGTGCATTTTTTCCTTTCCAATCTGCGATCGCAACTCCCTCTAACACTGATCGTTCATGGGCTTTATAATTACGAACGAAAGCATTACAGGCAGGAATTCCTAATTCTAATAAAGTATTTTGAGCCTCTAAAGTTTCTTTTAAACTCCGAGAATCTACCTTTGTTAATAAAACGCGATGAGCAACTTTTAAAGGTCTAACAGCTGTTCGGACAGTTTCAATAAGTGCAGTTAAATCCATCGGGGCGGGTGGCGTTGGTAATACTAAATAATCCGCCAAACTAATGATTATTTTTAACGCTTCAGAACGAAGAGCGGGAGGAGTATCCACCACTATAATTTGATAGTTTTGAGTTTGATGAAGATTGCTGAGAATTGTGGGATCGCTTTCAGTGCTTAAATCAAAAGCCATTCCCGCTTCGCTGCGTTCCACCCACCAAGTCGCCGAACCTTGGGGATCAGCATCTACTAGTAAAACATCGTGATTTTCTGCAAGAATCGCTGCTAAATTAACAGCCGTTGTAGTTTTGCCGACACCACCTTTGCCATTGACGACAGCGAGGATTTTCGGGGCTGAAATGACATTTTTTGCAGTTTGATTCCCACTTTTCATGCTTTTCACCATATCACACATTTATAACTTAATTTTGTGAAGTAATTCGCGCTCCTTGAGTATCAATTTGCAGAGCCGAAACGATCGCCGTGATACCGTGATTTTGCCAAGCCGTTGCGATCGCATTTTTGACGTTTAAACTTTGATCAGGATGGGTAATGGCTAAAACCGTCGGGCCAGCCCCACTAATCACTAAATTATAAGCTCCAGCTTCGATTGCAGCAATTTTTACAGATTCATAGCCTTTAATTAGACTTTGGCGATAGGGTTGATGAATTTTGTCTTCCATGGCGATTTGTAACCAGTCTCCTCGTCCGCTTTCAATTGCTTTTATCAACAAGGCAAGATGAGCCACGTTAAAAATAGTATCGGCACGGGAATAAGTCTGAGGCAAGACAGAACGGGCCATTTCGGTCGAAAGTTCAAAATCGGGAATAGCGACAACGGGAACCAAATTAGGATGCCAATCTAGGGGAATAATTTGCCATTTTTCACCATTATTAACCGATAATTGACACTTGCCCAACAAAGCAGGAGCCACATTGTCAGGATGGCCTTCGATCGCGATCGCCAAATCTAAAATTTCTGTCGTGGATAACGGTTGACCTGCAAGCACATTTGCTCCTACCAAGCCGCCGATTATAGCTGTCGCCGAACTGCCCAAACCTCTAGCCAGGGAAACACCCAACTGAATTTCCATTTGAATTTTCGGTGGAGTTTGTCCCAAATGTTGATAAAACTTGAGAAAAGATTGATACAGTAAATTAGTCTCATCCCGACTAACGCGATCGGCTTCTGTCCCCGTTACGGTAATTAAAAAATTGGCTTCTGAATCCGACAAAATGCTAAAAGTAAAGTGATTATATAGATTCAACGCCGCGCCCAAACAGTCAAAACCAGGCCCAAGATTAGCCGTCGTTGCAGGAACAGTAATAGTAAGAGGAAACATACTTTTTGATGTCAAAAAATTAGTAAAAGAAACCTTTCTTATTCTCTAATAATTTGTCTCTTTAGGCAATCTAAATTTTATAAAAAATTTGTTTATGTTTAAAATTTGTTTGGATGCTACACCTATTAGAAATAAACCCAGTGGAGTTGGTGTTTATACATTAAATTTAATCAATGCTCTGGCTAAATTACAAGACTCAGAAAATTTTAAATTAGATATTTATTTTCAACCTACTTTTAAAAATTGGTTATCACAAAATTTATCTCCGAATGAATTAATTCAATCCTATTCACCCCATTGTTTATCAATTCCCGTTACAGTTACTAATGCTTTAATGAGGTTTCCTAATCCTTTTTTAGCTTATTTTGAGCGATCGCTAAATGAACCTGATTTAGTGCAAGGAACTGATCATTTTGTTTATCCTTGTCGAAAAAGTCGCAATATTATGACGATTCATGACTTAACTTTTATTAAATATCCTGAATATGTGCCAACCATTGTTAAAACTTATTTAACACGTATTAAAAACTGTTTGAAATGGACAAATGCAATTATTACTTTTTCAGAAAATACGAAGCGCGATTTAATAGAATTATTAAAGATTGATGCTGATAAAATTCATGTAACTTACCAAGCTAGTCGCTATCATCAAGATTATTTAAATAATCAATTAATAGAAGAACTGAAGAGCAATTGTTTATATAATTTTACAAAACCCTATTTTCTTTTTGTTAGCACTTTGGAACCTCGAAAAAATATTATCACTTTAATTCAGGCCTTTAATTATTTAAAAAAACATTATAAAATTGAACATCAATTAGTCTTGATTGGTCAAGCAGGCTGGAAATATCAACCTATTTTAGAAGCGATTAATCAATCTCCTTATCATACTGAAATTCATCATTTAAATTATTTATCTGATGATTTAGTCGCTCTTTTTTATTCTCAAGCAGAAGTTTTTATTTATCCATCTTTCTATGAAGGTTTTGGTTTACCAGTTCTAGAAGCAATGACTTTAGGCACACCTGTAATTACGTCGAATACTTCTTCTTTACCTGAAATAACTGGAAATGCAGCTTTATTGATTAATCCTAATCAGCCGACAGAATTAGCAGAGGCCATGTTAAAAATTATTAGCGATCGCATTTTTAGAGATAAATTAATCAGTCAAGGAAAAGAACAAGCCCGTAAATTTTCTTGGGAAAAAACGGCTCAAACAACCTTAAAAATTTATCGTTCAATTCTTAACTAATCGGCGTATTAAATCTAAGTAAACACTTTTTAAAAAAGTCAATAATAGAAACTTTTTGATATAAATTTCAGAGGTTAAATAATTGCAAAAATATTATTTTAACGTTAAAAGTTTTGAACCATACAGAAATTTTGTTAATCGCTAAATCTGTAACCCAAGTAACAACATACACACGGTGTAAAGTAATAATCTTGCTAAGATATGTCTTGTAACAAATCGTTGGAATTTTTTCTTGCCAGAGGTTCTATTTTATGAATGCTGATCAATCGCCAGGGACAATTCCTCAAGTCGTTATTATTGGTGGTGGGTTTGGAGGACTCTACACAGCCCAGGGTTTAAAAAACGCACCTGTTGCGGTCAAACTCATTGATAAGCGCAATTTTCATCTATTTCAGCCTTTGTTATATCAAGTCGCCACTGGCAGTTTATCTCCTGCGGATATTTCTTCTCCGTTGCGAGTGGTCTTGCGAAATCATCCAAATGCCCACGTTTTGTTAGATGAAGCTATTGATATTAACCCCGATCAGCAACAAGTGATTCTTAAGGATCATGAACCGATTTCCTACGATATTTTAATTGTGGCAACAGGAGTGAGTCATCACTATTTTGGCAATGATCAATGGCGTGGAGTCGCTCCAGGATTAAAAACGATTGAAGATGCGGTTGAAATGCGTCGTCGAATTTTTCTGGCATTTGAAGCCGCAGAAAAAGAAACTGATCCGATTCAACGTCAAGCCTGGTTAACTTTTGTGATTGTTGGTGGTGGCCCAACGGGAGTAGAACTTGCAGGCGCGATCGCAGAAATTGCTCACAGTTCTCTAAAAGGTAATTTTCGTAATATCGACACCACAGAAGCCAAAATTTTACTAATAGAAGGACTAGATCGGATTCTTCCTCCTTATTCTCCCGAACTTTCCGCTAAAGCACAGGCAGACTTAACCAAGCTCGGTGTAACAGTCCAAACCCAAACTATGGTGACAAATATTACCGAAGATTGTGTTACTGTCCGCCAAGGTGAAGAGAGCAAACAAATTGCTGCTAATACAGTTCTTTGGGCCGCAGGAGTTAAAGCGTCAGGCATGGGAAAAATTCTCGCAGACCGAACAGGTGCAACTTTAGACCGTGTGGGCCGAGTTATGGTTGAATCGGATTTAAGTCTTGCTAATTATTCCAATATCTTTGTACTAGGAGATTTGGCTAATTTCTCTCATCAGGGAGATAAACCTTTGCCTGGTGTTGCTCCTGTTGCGATGCAAGAAGCTGATTATCTCGCAAAATTAATTCCAAGTCGCCTTACTGGACAAAAATTGCCACCTTTTAAATATGTAGATTACGGCAGTTTAGCGGTGATTGGTCAAAATAAAGCCGTTGTTGATTTAGGATTTGCTCAATTTACGGGACTCTTAGCTTGGATGATTTGGGTTTGGGCGCACGTTTATTATCTCATTGAATTTGATAATAAATTGATTGTGATGTTGCAGTGGGGCTGGAATTATTTCACGAAGGGACGAGGAGCGCGATTGATTACTGGGGAAGGAGAATTAAAATCTACTTTACCTGTTAACTCACTGCCTGAAATGCCTAATAAATCTTTGAGTATTCGCTAAATTTTATCTGGGATATTATTAATATTTTAATAGTTTGCTAGCTTTGTTATTTTCTCCCGTAGCACTGCATTCTCCCATTCTAATTTCTCTATTTTCTTGTCTTTTTCTTTTTCACTCATCTGTTATCTGTATCCCTCATTCCGCAGGTTGACTCAAGGAACGGAACAATATATATGTACTATGTAGATTAGAGAAGCAGAAAAAGATAAAATGATACTCCCTTCCCAGTGTAGAATTAAACTTAAATAGGAGACGAATTCATGAATAGAGCAGAGCAATTAAAAGCAATAAGCTTTGACGCAGAAGAATGGGAAAAATTATTTTACAAATATCAGCAGGAATATATAAGAAAACG
>JANNLO010000255.1:0-1587 GCA_031396835.1 Snowella sp. SOY_38_metabat_116 | reverse complement strand
TATTTCGTCTATGATTCCTGCTATTATTCCCAAATGGTCTATATCTTGAACATCTATTTGCATTTCTTTTTTCATTTTGCTTACCTTAATTTCATTTAGATTAAAATAACATTTTACAATTTAACCTGCTGAATGTTGGTTAAAAATTTCATAGTTATCAATAAATTGTCGGCGACAGGAAACACAAATATGATTTTGTTTGCCTTGTTTATTGAACCCATTTTTACGGATATGGGTAGATTTACACTCAGGACATTGCATTTTGATTTCCTCCATTCATATCTCTATTATGCAACGCCTTAAATTCTATTGATTATTTTTATCGATATGTAAAAGTAACTTCCTCCTTCGCTAATTGTTGCCAGCTACCGTCGTAATAAAATTCTCCAACTAGCTGAGAAGGATCTTGAATTAAAAAAAGTTTTGCGCTATCTTGAACTCTTTCTACGACATAAAGCCAAAAGTTATCTTGATATTTTTCCCCAGTTTCAAACTGAGTACGAGTTATTAAAACACCTTTATTGTCCCAGTTTCCTTTCAAAGATTTAACTTCAATATAACGTTTATTACCGTCTTGATCAATAGATTCAATATCATAGCCAGGATGATTTACACAAACTTCATTCATATCTTTCGCAGTTCGTCCTTCTAACTTTTCATAGCCTATAACTATTTGTATTCCTTTTGACTCAATTTCTTTCCGAATATTCTCAGGTATTTGTTCTTCTTCTAAATGAGATGATCGTCCTGAAATAATCTCAGAGCCTACGCGAACTCCGTGTCGATAGGTTTGTGAAGAAGTTTTGTTGCTTGATCTGGGAGATTGTTGATGATTGCTATTTGACCTATGTGAAATACCAGAACTACGTGATGATTTTCTTGAATTTTCGGAAAAACTTTTTCCTAAAGAAGAAACAACATTAGTTTTAGGTACATCATTTTTTACTTCCTTCTGCAAAGTAATATCATCAGAATTAAGTATAGTTTTATTATCATGTATAGTTTTAGAACTAGAATTTAAATCAAAAGAAGTTTGTGTTGAGTTATTAGATGGAGATGCACTAATAGAATTGGCAACTGGAGTTTGCACATCAGATTTTTTCTGATCATTAACTATCTGCATTTCTTCCAATTGATTAGAATTTTTCTTGTCTGATAAAGATTCATCTGTAGATTCTTCTACTTTTGGTTTCATAGTCTGAATATTCTGAGATTCAGCAATATTCTCAGAGTCATCATCAACGTCAACGTCATCGTCAAAAATCTGATCCTCTTCTAATTCTTGAGTTTTAGAATCTTTTATTTCAGGTTTTTTATAGGGTTTAATACTTTTTTTAGTCAAAATTTCATCAATTCTTAAAGGAGAAGTATTTAAAATTAGAACTAACTTAGCAGTATCATTTAATTGAAACCCACCATATTCTTGTCTTGCTAATTCATCATTCAGTCCTTGAGCAAGACAATCAACCATTGCAGCACTATTGTCATCTGCCAACAAGAAAAAAGCTCTCTCATCTCTATTAAAGTATTGATCACAAGTCATGTTAGATGCTATACATTCAGCAATTCTCATTATGAGAATGATTC
>JANNLO010000227.1:0-7433 GCA_031396835.1 Snowella sp. SOY_38_metabat_116 | reverse complement strand
TGGCACAATCAAACTTTCAGGACAATGGAATACAAACACGGTTATTGAAGAGCCATTTAATCAACTAGATATTACAGGAGATTCTGTTTATCTAGATCTAACTTATCGTCAGCCTGTGATGCAAACACCTAATCAAGAATTGGCTTTGGGTTTAACCAGTTCCTATTCCGCCAGTCAAACAACTTTATTGGGAGTGAATTTTCCCTTATCACCAGGCGCGAATGATCAAGGACAAACCAAGATCGCCGCTCTCCGATTTTTTCAGGAATGGACGCAACGCGGGGCAGAAGATGTTTTAGCTTTTCGTTCTCAACTCAGTGTGGGGCTAGGGATTTTGGATGCAACAATTAACAATAATTCCCCTGACAGTCGTTTTTTTGAGTGGCGTGGGCAAGGTCAATATGTGCGTTTATTAGCTCCAGATACTTTATTTGTGTTGCAGTCGGCCGTTCAATTATCCACTGAGCCGTTAGTTCCTCTAGAACAATTTACTTTGGGAGGACTGAATAGTGTGCGGGGTTATCGTCAAGATTTTTTGTTAACAGATAATGGGATTTTTGCTTCAGCCGAAATTCGTTTACCAATTTTAAGGATTAATAATTGGGATGGACTTTTGCAAATCGCACCTTTTATTGATTATGGAACAGGCTGGAATGATCCCGCAAATCTGATCCCAACTTCCAACCCGAATACCTTAGTGAGTATGGGTTTAGGCTTGATTTTACAAATGGGCGATCGCCTCAATGCTCGCTTAGATTGGGGTATTCCTCTAACGGAATTTAAAATCCAAGGTAATACAATTTCTCAACAAAGCCTTTATTTTTCAGTTAACTATCAGCCTTTCTAGCAAATTTATCAGGACTAATTGATCATTAATAATCAATTACCCAATGTTCGTTTTTAAAATCAGGATTAGCCAGAAATATTAAGCAATATTAAATAGCTTTTGCAGATATTAATAAAACCAGAATAATCATTTAAAATCATAACAAAACAAGCCCTTTAAGTTTTCCTATAAACAGTTAGTTTTAGCCATTTCTCTACCACAATCAAGGATGTCAATAATGGAAAAAGAAATTCCCAAATACCGCATGGTATGTACCCTCTCCTTCGGTGATATCTATGGACAGATTATCATTTGGTTAATCGTTATTTTTATTTCCTTAGCAACAACTTTGGCTCTTTGGAGTAGCACTCGACAAATTTATGCTTTCATGACAGTTGCATTAGTTTTGGTTCTCACGCTGCCATTTTTGCTATTTGCTTTCGTGACAACTCTTTTTAATCATCTCGAATTTGTGCCTGTTGATGAAGAAGAACAAACTAAAGCGAGTCTTCGGGCTAGTCGAAAAACGGCTCAAGCAGCAGCTTAATACTAATTAATTAGGTTTAATCTCCATTTTTTAATAAATTGGGGATTTTGCTTTTTTGCCAAGAAAATGTATTTTGTTATTCAGGTTTTTAAACCGCCAAAAATCGTTGAATAACTTCTTGACTGAGTTCGCGGGTTGGCCCAGAAGCCACAATTCCGCCTTTTTGCATCGCATAATATTGATCTGCCTGACGAACAAAGTGTAAATGTTGCTCGACTAATAGAACCGAGATTCCCGTTGCCTGGATAATCCGTCTTACTGCCGCTTCAATTTCTAAAATAATCGAAGGTTGGATGCCTTCTGTGGGTTCATCTAATAATAAAAGTTTAGGTTTTCCCATCAACGCACGCGCGATCGCCAATTGTTGTTGTTGACCACCACTTAAATCACCGCCCATCCGAGATAACATCGTTTTAAGAACAGGAAAAAGATCAAAAATTTCATCAGGAATAATTGCATTTTTAGGTCTTCCCGTCGGTCTAGCTTCTAAGCCTAAAAGTAAGTTTTCCTTAACTGTTAATCTGGGAATAACATCGCGTCCCTGGGGAACATAGCCAATGCCTAATCTTGCGCGTTTATCTGTTGTTGTTGTGTTAATATTTTCTGCTCCATAAATAATATTTCCTGTACGAGATTTTAGCAGACCCATAATCGTTTTTAATAAAGTGGTTTTGCCCACACCATTACGACCAATCAGACAAACCATTTCACCTTGAGGAATAGTCATATCAACATTTCGCAAGATATGGCTTTCTCCGTAATAAACATTAAGATTTGATAATTGCAGCATATTTTAATGGGGATTTTAGCTATTCAAGATTACTTAAATTATAAAGAAAAATAGGTATGATAAAATAATTTATAAATCAACTTCTTTTTGAATAACTTCAATCACTTCAGGCGATAAATTAAGTAATTCAATTAAGCGGTTGTTAGTAGAAAACTCAGTTAATCTTGCCGAAGGAGAAAATCCTTTTTTAAGAACTTGATAACTCACTTTTAAAATTAATTTGCGTTCTTTCAAATCATCAATTTCAGCAATTAAAATTTGTGGATCAATTTCAACATCTTGTAAGAGATAATCTTTTAATTCCTGTTGCAATTTTTCCTGCTCTTCTACTTTTGCTGCAAAAACTCGGCTTAATTGATGGGCAATTATATTCATTTCTTCAGAAGATAATTCACCATTTTCAGACGCGATCGCCGCAATAATCCGCAAAATTTTCAACTGATGACCAGACAGTGAGCTTTCTTGGCCCAAATAAACCTCAATCACACGGGGATCACTTTGCACTTCATCCATTGTGCCTTCATATAAAACAGAGCCTTGATGCAAAACCGTGACTTTTTGGGCAATTTGGCGCACAAACTCCATATCATGTTCAATCACAATAATCGAATGACTTTCCGCTAAAGCCAAAAGCAATGCACCCACATTTTCCGTTTCCTCGTCCGTTAAACCCGCTACAGGTTCATCAACCAGCAATAAATCAGGAGATTGAGCGACCAACATCCCAATTTCTAAGCGTTGCTTTTCTCCATGAGACAACAAATCCGCAGATAAATTTGCCTTGGCAACCAGACCAATTGTTTCTAATAATCCGCCAACACTACGATTTTCGGCAGAATTTGCTTTATTAAATAGAGTTGACCAGACATTTTTTTGACGATTAACTGCCAGATCCAGATTTTCACTGACACTTAAATTAAGATAGACACGAGGCGTTTGAAATTTGCGACCAATGCCCAAACAAGAAATTTTATATTCAGGAATATTTCGTAAATTTTTTCCTTTGAATAAAACCTTGCCTTCGGTGGGTTGAACTTTGCCCGTAATAATATCCAAAAAAGTAGTTTTTCCCGCTCCATTTGGGCCAATAATAACCCGTAATTCCCCTGTATCCATACTGAAATTCAGTTTATTTAAAGCCTTGAAGCCATCAAAACTGACGGTTAGATTTTCTATTTCCAGAATTTTTTCAGTCATATTGAATTAGTAAAATATTCAGATAATCTTACCCTAGTTGCGCTTACCAAATCGTTAATTCTGCTACAGAAACTTTTAATCTTTAATGAATTTATTTAAAATTTAAATCTATCAATAATTAATGATTTTATCCTTTTTTAAAAACTACTATTTTTCTTCTAATTTTGAGCTTTTCTAAAATTCTAATCTATTGAATAAATTTGGCTAATCCTAAATAACGAATGCCCTCAGGACTCACTTCAAAACGACAGGGTAAAACCATTAATCCCTTTTTTACGGCTTCTTCTAATAATTTTCCATAGGTCGGATCAAATTCATTTCCAGAGGCAAATTCTGTACAATCTTGCCGATTAATGAAGTAAAGCATAACTGATTTAAAATTCGGCAATAAATCTGTTAATTCCCGTAAATGTTTTTGTCCTCTTGTCGTCACCGTATCAGGAAATAAGGCTAAACTTTTTTGCGAAAGTGTCGTATTTTTAACTTCTAAATAAATAGATGGATGTTCAAGAGAAGTTAACAAAAAATCAATGCGACTTTTTTTATCTTTTCCATAGGGAACTTCTGATTTAATCTCTTGATACAAATTTGCTAATTCAGGAAAAATCTTTTGAGTTAATGCTGACTTAATAACTTGATTGGGAAGTGCGGTGTTAACTCCAACCCAAGTATTTTCAATTTGAATCATTTCCCAAGTATAAGCCAATTTTCGTTGAGGATTATTACTTCTAGAAAGGTAAACAGGATTGCCAATTTGACAAACCCCAGTCATTGGTCCCGTATTTGGACAATGGGCAACAACAATTTCTCCAGACTCTAATTCAATATCTGCAAAAAAACGTTTATAGCGACTTTTTAATCTTCCTGAAATAAGGGTCGGGTAAGGATAGAAAAATTCAGGAATCATAACAGATAAAATTAAATTAAGGAACTAAAACCAGGATTGAGTTGTTTTTGAGATTGATTTTCATCAAGTTGATTTTGGCTAGCCCAATGACGGTAATCCTGTAATAAATGTCCTAATAAGCGTTGCTTAATGCGAGATAATACACCCTTCAAAATGCTATTTCCAGCCATTTCTAAAAAAGCGGTCGGAGTTAACAATAAGGCGGGAGGTAAATCCACACTAACTTTTAAATCTGCCTTACCCTGTAAATAGGTTTTTCCGTCTTGTTCGTAGGGTGACAATTTACCTTTTAATTGCAAAGAAAAACGATGATTAATATAATCAATTCCTCGAATTTCACAACTTTCTGATTCTAAATAAACGGTTCCCGTAGAAGTTGCCCAAACTTTTAATACAACAGTGGGTTGAAAGTGATAAATATCCAAAAAATTAAGCGATCGCATTTTTAGGCGAAATCGGTTTTCTGATAAAACTTCCATCAGTTGGGGATCGGCGATCGCACTTACCAGACGTTGGGGTTGCCGTAAATAGTGCTGGATCGGCGCGGTGGGTTCATCAACGGCAATAGCTAGGGACTCGGTCGCAGTAAAGGATACATTCATAAATTAGTCAAGACTAAAACACTATCTTCTTAATATTACTTTACATTTCTTAAAACTTATTGTAGTAATTATAACCCTTTACGGTTCTTGAACATCGAATTTTAGGAAATGAGAGCAAAAAAACTGAGAATACGTTAATTTTTCTTAAAGAAATTTTTGGGAACCCTCTTTTGCTTTAATGAGATTAATAGAGTTTGAAAAATGACAAAATAATTATGCCGCTTGACCTTGCCCATCTCGGCCCAAAGGGAACGAATGCAGAAACCGCCGCGATCGCCTATGCTGATTGGTTGCAAAAAAATCAGGGTGAAACGGTCAGACTCATCCCCTATCCCAGTATTGCTCAAACTCTCTATGCAGCCGCAGATCGGGCAGTGGATTTGGCGATTGTGCCTGTGGAAAATTCGACGGAAGGCGGCATTGCGATTACCCTTGATACGCTATGGGAGCGAGGAAATCTACAAATTCAGCAGGAATTGGTTTTACCGATTATCCACGTCCTGTTATCGCGGGGAATCGCCCTAGAAGGGATTAAAACGGTTTATTCCCACCCCCAAGCTCTCGGTCAATGTCAAAAATGGTTAGAGCGAAATTTGCCCCAGGCGCGTTTGTCTGCTACGAATGCCACCACCGAGGCGATCCAATTTATTCAACAAGATCCAACTGCTGCGGCGATCGCGTCTCCCCGTGCGGCCCAACTCTATAATTTACCGACTTTAGCAACGGATATTAATGATTATCCCGACAATTGCACTCGATTTTGGGTTTTAGGGACTGAACCCTCTTTACTGGGAACTCACACGGCTTTAGCTTTCAGTGTGCCAGCCAATGTGCCTGGGGCTTTGGTGAAACCTTTGCAAGTTGTGGCAGAACGAAATATTAATCTTAGTCGCATTGAATCTCGTCCCACAAAGCGATCGTTGGGAGAATATCTTTTCTTTATGGATTTAGAAAGTAGTCAGACTGATCTAACGTTACAGGATGCGTTGACAGAGTTAGGGAACTATACGGAAGTTTTAAAGGTTTTTGGGAGTTATTTTATTTTATCTTTGCGAGAAAGTTGATGTTGAATAATTTTTAGCCAAAAGTGGTTTTTCCTAACATAAAGTCAGCGATTGCGTTTTGAAGATTATCAACAGAGCCGTAATCATTTTTGTTAAGCTTCATCATATTTACTATTTTTAAGTTCGCCAAAGAGAGAAAACATTTTATAAATAATTTTATTACTACTTTTAAAGTCACTTAAATTTTGATTAAAATATTGATTAAAATATTGATTACTAATACTTTTATTTTTTAAATTATTAATGAGTTGATTGATCAATAAATTTACTAATTTTTGACTTATTTAAGACATTAAAAACATAAATTATCAATGATTTGTTATTTTTAACAATCTAAATACTTTTCAGATGTAACCTAAACTCTTATATTAAAAAGTAATCCTCCTTCAAGCAACAATTGTGAAACGAATTTCTATTCTTGGCTCGACTGGCTCCATCGGCACACAAACCCTCGATATTGTGACCCAATACCCGGAACAATTTCAAGTAGTTGGCTTGTCCGCAGGAAATAATATTCAGCTATTATCCGAACAAATTCGCACCTTTCGTCCAGAAATTGTTGCTATTAAAGATGAATCTCGTCTTCATGATCTAAAGAATGCGATCGCCGATTTAGATTACCAACCAGAATTGGCAACGGGCGAAAATGGAATAGTCGAAGTTGCTCGTTATGGAGATGCTGAAAGTGTCGTGACAGGAATTGTGGGTTGTGCGGGCTTATTACCGACGATTGCGGCGATTGAAGCAGGAAAAGATATTGCCTTAGCTAATAAAGAAACGCTGATTGCAGGTGGGCCAGTGGTTTTGCCGTTAGTGAAAAAATATGGAGTTAAGCTATTACCAGCCGATTCAGAACATTCTGCCATTTTTCAATGTTTGCAAGGCGTTCCCGATGGTGGATTGCGACGCATTATTTTAACGGCTTCGGGTGGAGCGTTCCGAGATTTGGCGGTGGAACAGTTGCCTTTCGTCACAGTGCAAGATGCTCTCAAACACCCAAATTGGTCAATGGGACGCAAAATTACGGTAGATTCCGCAACATTAATGAATAAAGGCTTAGAAGTCATTGAAGCGCACTATCTCTTCGGTATAGACTACGATGCTATTGATATTGTTATTCATCCCCAAAGTATTATTCATTCCTTGATTGAACTCCAGGATACGTCGGTTTTAGCCCAATTAGGCTGGCCAGATATGCGTTTACCCCTGCTTTATGCACTTTCTTGGCCTGATCGCCTTTATACTGACTGGAAAGCCTTTGATCTGGTAAAAGCGGGTGATTTGACCTTCCGTGTCGCCCCGGCGCCGATCACAACATGCTCCGGATCGATCGTGAGGCCGCGCAGGCGCCCCATGTCCTGCGCCGCCGCCGCGCGCAGCTCCGGGATCCCGGCCGAGGGCGTATAGCCGTGCCGGCCCTCGCGGATCGCCTTGACCGCCGCGTCCTGGATGTTCACCGGCGTGTGAAAGTCGGGCTGGCCGATGCAGAAGGAAATGATG
>JANNLO010000216.1:0-5434 GCA_031396835.1 Snowella sp. SOY_38_metabat_116 | reverse complement strand
TAAACATTCAACCCCGTCGTCCTTATAGCAGTCTACATTTTGAACTGGTCAAACATACTAGCGGCGAACATAATCAAGAGTGGCGCAAATATGTAATTGGCATTGAATAATAAGCAGAACAATCTACGCGATCGCCTAATTTAGCTTTTGCAATAGATTGATTCCGCTTTTATATTTTTATTAATGCTGAAGTCGTTGATAGAAAACAAAAGATCAAATAGCAACTTCTAAAGGAAGAGGACAAGTAACATTGGTTCCGCCCAAACCGCAATAACCATTAGGATTTTTGGCTAAATATTGTTGATGATAATCCTCGGCATAATAAAATGCGGGAGCCTCTAAAATTTCAGTCGTAATAGCTGAATATCCTGATTTATTCAACGCTTTTTGGTAAAGATCACGAGAATCTTCCGCTACCTTCTTTTGTGCGAACGAATAGGTATAAATCCCAGAGCGATATTGGGTTCCCGCATCGTTGCCTTGTTGCATTCCCTGGGTTGGATTATGACTTTCCCAAAAAACTTTTAGTAATTCAGCATAACTAATAACTTGGGGATCAAAAACCACCAACACAACTTCATTATGTCCCGTCATTCCCGAACAAACTTCGTGATAGGTGGGATTGGGAGTATAACCTGCGGCATAACCAACTGAGGTTGAGTAAACACCTGGTAATTGCCAAAATTTTCGTTCTGCTCCCCAAAAGCATCCCAATCCAAACATCGCGGTTTCATAACCATCGGGAAAGGGTGGCTTGAGCGGATTTTTATTGACAAAATGAGAAGCAAGGACTTTCATCTCGGTTGTCCGTCCAGGAAGAGCTTCGTTGGGGTTAGGTAAGGCGGCTTTTTTGCCAAATCCAAAGAGTGCCATAAGGGTTCAAATTTTGAAGAAAGTTCCCTTTTACTATAACGAATCTTTAAACTCAATCTGAATCATTGAATTTTTTAATTTAATTCGTACTAATAAATTTTAAAGTCTAGAAAGTCTATACTTTTAATAAAATAATCTCTAAAAGAGCAAAATGTTTACAGACTACACCATGATTGTTCGTCCCGATGATAATGGTACTTTTGTCGCTTATTTACCCGCAATTGAAGGCTGCCATGCTTGGGGACAAACCGCCGAAGAAGCAAGACTAGAATTATTTCAGGTATTTACGATGATTCAGGAAGAATATTTAGAGGAGGAAAAACCCTTACCCAAAAATGTGGAATTAAGGATTTCCCATGCCTGCTAAAGCGAAAGAATTAGAAAAAGTTGCTAAAAAATTGGGTTTTATTAAAGTGAGGCAAAAGGGAAGCCACGCTCGTTGGAAATGTCCAGACGGAAGAGCCACAACTATTCCTGTTCATGGAAATACGGAAATCGGGGGATGGTTATTTCAAGAAATTTTGGGTCAGCTAGGAATTAATGAGCAAGAATTCAATGAGTTAAAGTGATTTTTGGCGATCGCCACTAAAATAATTATTTTTCAAACAGCTTTCTGGGTAAATTGGCGTACTAAATCACAAAAATGGGCAATCGGGGGAACATTAAGGCGATCACTGGTTGTGACTAAAACGACTTGACGAGTTAGACCTTGTTTAAATTTTTGCGAATTTGCATTAGTTTCAGGTAATTCAGCTAGGGAACGCACGGCTAAAGTGGGATCTTGACGAGCTTCTAAAAGAGCAGTTTGGGGTAAGAGGGCAATAATTTCACCTTGTCGGACAACTCCTCTAAAAGCATCCAAAGTATTTAATTCCATGACAATCTTGGGAGAAATGTCTTGATGAGTGAACCATTCTTGCACTAAACGTTGCATTCCGTAACCGTCTTTAAAAACGACCTGGGGATACTTAACCAGGGCTGACCAAGGAACTTTTTCATAACAAGATAAGGGATGACCAGCTGCCATTAAAATTTCAATTTTTTCTTCATAGAGTAATTCCACCGTCAAATCAGGGCTAGAAGTTAAAAAGCGGTTATTCATCACGACGGCCACATCTACTAATCCGTCCCGTAAAACTTTTAAAGCGCGATCGCTCCCCAAAGCAGTGACTCGTAACTGGATTTCGGGAAAATCTCGACAAAATTTCTGAAGAATCGGCGGTAAATAATGGGAACAGACGGAATGAATCGCGGCAATGCAAAGTTCGGGTTGTTTTCCTGCTTGCAAATCGGCAATTTCTTCACTTGCGATCGCCCATTCCTGACAAATTTTTCGGGCGCGGGGTAATAATTTTTCGCCAGCAACGGTTAATTTTGCTTGGGCAGTGCGATGAAAAAGAGGAAAGCCCAAATCACTTTCCAATGATTGAATCTGCCGACTGACTGTTGATTGGGTAATCCCACATTTTCGGGCCGCTTGTCCAAAATTGCCACTTTCTGCGATCGCCAGGAATGCTTGTAATTGCTCAATCCGCATTGCTCTTGCTTACTCGATTACATTATTTCACCAAGTTTTGACAATAACGAATTTCTCTCAAGGGTTTAGTAGAGATTGATACAAGATTGTAATATTACGGACAAAGCTTAGAAGATCCCAGCATTGCTATAGTAAAAAGGCTTAAGAATTTGTAAAACCCATGTCTTTAATTCGAGATTGTGTCCGCCAAGCTTCTAGTTATATTCCTGGGGAACAGCCCCAAACAACGGATTTTATTAAACTCAATACTAATGAAAATCCTTACGCGCCGCCGCCTAAAATTTTTGAAAATTTACAACAAGATTTAGCTAAAGTGAGGCTTTATCCCGATCCCGTTGCGACTCAATTACGCAAAGCTGCCGCAAAAGTGTGGGATCTTTCTGTTGATCAAATTTTGGCGGGTAATGGCTCTGATGACATTCTTAATATTGCTCTGCGGACGTTTGTTAATCCTGGCGAAGTTATTGCCTTTTTAGATTTAACTTATTCTCTTTATGAAACGATCGCTAAAGTTCATGGTGTAGTGATTCAAAAAATTCCTTTAAATGAAAAATTTGAATTAACTGGGCCAGTCATTTGTCCAGAGGCAAAATTGATTTTTCTAGCTTCTCCAAATGCGCCCGTTGGTAAACATTTAAATCGAGAATTTCTTGCCCAAACCTGCGCCCAAGCTCAGGGAATAGTGTTAATTGATGAGGCTTATATTGACTTTTCTGATGAGGATCATTGGGATTTTCTGACCCAATTTGATAACGTGATTATTTCTCGGACGCTTTCTAAAAGTTATAGTCTGGCGGGAATGCGAGTCGGTTTTGGCATTAGTTCCCCTGCTTTGATTCAAGAAATGGATAAGGTGCGCGATTCCTACAATTTAGATCGTTTAGCGCAAAGTTTAGGAACAGCCGCCCTAACAGCAACCGAAGAATTCAAACCGATTTGGCAACAAGTTCGTCAAACCCGCGATCGCCTCATTATAGAATTACGTAAACTCAATTTTTTAGTATTTGAATCAGACTCTAATTTTGTGTTAGCTTCTCCCCAATGGATAGCTGCATCGGAACTCTATCAACAATTAAAAGCTCGTAAAATTTTGGTGCGTTATTTTAGTCATCCTCGTATTACAAATTATGTTCGTATTACCATCGGCACAGACTCAGAAATTGATCAATTATTAGTTGAAATTAAAGCAATTAAAGATGAACAAAACTGAATTAAAATCACGTTTAGAAGTCGCTCATATTTTAGCTGATTTGTCAGGAGAAGTCATTCTTCATTATTTTCGGCGATCGCATTTAATATCTCAAACTAAAATAAATGAAAGTTCTTCTATTGTGACAATTGCCGATCAAGAAGCAGAACAAATAATGGTAGATTATCTTTTTAAAATCTTTCCAGAAGATGGAATTATTCGGGAAGAAGGCGACAATAAGGCTTCCCAAAATGGTTATTATTGGGTACTTGATCCGATTGATGGAACATCTTCTTTTGTCAAAGGTTTACCTATTTTTGGAACCTTAATTGGTCTGGTTAATGCAACAGGAAAAACAATTTTAGGAATTGCCGATCAACCTATCAGTACAGAAAGATGGCAGGGAATTTACGGCGAACGAACACTTTTAAATAATCAAATTTTAACTAATCCTTATATTTCAGAAAATCATTGGAATTTAACTGAAACTTGTCTCGCTTCTACCACGCCTTTAATGTTTATTACAGCCCGACAAATTGCGATCGCAACTCAACTACAAACTATCTGTAAACGGACAGCTTTTGGTGGTGATTGTTATAACTATTTGTCCCTAGCTTCAGGTTGGTCAGCGATGCCATTAATTATTCTCGAATCAGACATGAAATATTATGATTTTTGTGCTTTAATTCCTATCATTGAAGGAACTGGTGGCATAATTACAGACTGGTCAGGAGAGCCTTTAAATCAGCAATCAACTGAAGTTTTAGCCGCGTCTAATTGTTATTTACACCAAGCCGCATTAGCTATTATCCAAAAAGTTTAGACTCAACTAATTTTAGTTCTAGTGAATCTGTAAAATAAAATCATTATTTTAAAGGAAATAGATATAAAGATAGCGATCTTCATTACTGTTGCAATGGTAAAATTTATAGTCAGGAGTTTGATTCTCTAAAACCGCATTCTCTTATCTTTAATCTCAAGCAATGGAGCTTTGACAATGACAAATCCAACCGTATTTTTTGATATTACAATTGATGGCAAAGAAAGTGGCCGTATAGAGTTTGAACTTTTTAGTGATGTTGTTCCTAAAACTGCCGAAAACTTTCGCCAATTATGCACAGGAGAAGCTGGTTTTGGTTATAAAGATAGCGGTTTCCATCGCGTTATTCCTCAGTTTATGCTGCAAGGAGGCGATTTTACTAATGGTAATGGCACAGGCGGTAAATCAATCTATGGCAACAAGTTTGCAGATGAAAATTTCAAACTGAAACATACTGAATCTGGAATTCTTTCTATGGCGAATGCTGGGCCAAATACCAACGGTTCTCAGTTCTTTATTTGTACTGTTCCTTGTAACTGGTTAGATGGTAAACACGTCGTTTTTGGGAAAGTATCCAAAGGATTAGAAATTGTAGAAACCATAGAAAAGTTGGGAACACAATCAGGAAAACCCAAGTCCGAAATTGTTATTTCTGATTGCGGTCAACTTTAATATTAAACCCACGCATAAAACCAGTTAAATGTGCGTGGGAATTCCTAATAAATTTTAGGTTTTAAGTAGATAGATTGTATAAAAAGAAGACAATCAAATATCTAAGTTTTTCATTTAAAATTGTTAACGTGATTTGGAAGTTTTTGCACCCAAATTATCGGCAACAAAAATAGAAAAATACCAGAAAAAATCGTCATATTAGTTAGGGCTTGCTGAATAAAGCTGAAAGCGTTATTGAAAAAGGGCTGGGGAGATTTAGCGAGAAAAAAAGTGCGAGAAAAAGGTCTAGAATGAGTAAAAAGGCTTGCACCCCCTACTTCCAGAACCTTGAACGATGTACCCC
>JANNLO010000215.1:0-22284 GCA_031396835.1 Snowella sp. SOY_38_metabat_116 | reverse complement strand
GGGGTACATCGTTCAAGGTTCTGGAAGTAGGGGGTGCAAGCCTTTTTACTCATTCTAGACCTTTTTCTCGCACTTTTTTTCTCGCTAAATCTCCCCAGCCCTTTTTCAATAACGCTTTCAGCTTTATTCAGCAAGCCCTACATAATAGGGATGCTCCCTTTTGCCATATTGCATCACTTGTGTGAATTGATGCTTGATCTAGAACAATAACTGTTGGTTTATCTACTTTTGGAAAAAAAGTATCAATACAAGCGATAACTACATCCGCATTAATCGTTTGACTAGAGATGTAAGTCTCCAAATGGTTCTTTCTATTCATTATTCCTAACACATTTATGCGGGGACTTTTACGGCTTGGAATTTCTATATATTCTCCTATCTCTTGCCAACCAGAAGGCACTGATGGAATTGAGCAAAATCCTGACTCATCTAAATAATATAAGTCAATTTCTCCTTTCTCATCTAATTTTTTAAAAGCTTCCAGTTGTTCCTTTTTTTCTTCATATATATGGGGTAATGGTTCACCTCCTACACCTCTACGCATACGATGTCAACTCATTCTCATCTCTTTTAGCACTCTTTTAATTGTTTTTGTGCTTACCTCTATTCCCCATTCTTCTTTTATCTTTTGCATTACCTTTTTTACCTGTCTTGGTTCTTCTTTCGTCCACTCCTTAATTTTTTCTTTTTGTTCCTGATTAAATTTTTGTTTACTACCTCTTCCTACTTTGTTGTACAATCCCACTATACTTTCTGATTCCCAACGCTCAAACCAGTTATAAATCGTTTTATAACTCACCTTGAAAATTTTCATTAATTGTTTTATTTTCATGCCTTGATTTGCTAACATCAGACAGTGCGCTCTCTGACGTACTTGACGATGTTCACTTTGGTTATATATTCTTTCTAATAACTTAGCAGAAAGCGGATTTATCTCTCGAAGAAATATCATAATTGCAGACATCAATAAACAACTTATCTACTCTATTAGATTATTTTTAATTTGTGTAATTAATTTTGTACAATTACCTAATAGTTTGAATACGGCGATCGCTAATCTTGCCAAAACGCTTAGACAACTGACGGATTAGTAACTGTACTTCCCCTTCCAGCTTTCCTTCTAGCTTTCCTTCCTGTCTGGCTTCTTGATAAACTCGTGTTTGCTTAATCTCACTGAGTAAAAACATCGCTTGAATCTCCTCTCGGCTTAATTGGGCAAATTTTGATAATAATCAGCATTTTCAATCGGTTCTCCTAATAATTCAAACAGAAGAGAATGAAAAGTTAGAAATAATTGATAAAGAATGGTGTCAGTACGCATAGTTTTTTAAGAATATCACCAATTTTAAAAGCGGCGATCGCTCTTGCAAGGTGATTTCTTACAAAATTAACATCATCAATTCTCCCAAAATTCAGAGATCTAGGGAGATTGACAACGGTACTTTCTTTGCTAGAAATTTCCAAAAACTAAAAATTACTCAAAATCGCCTTCTTCTTCCTCATCACTAGAAGAAATGGGTAAACTCAAAGAGCCAATTTCTAGCTTTTCGCGGACTTGTTTTTCCACATCAACTGCCATTTCAGGATGTTCTTCCAGATATTTCATGGCATTATCCCGCCCTTGGGCAATATTTTCACCACCATAGCTATACCAAGCTCCTTTGCGAACAATGACATCAGTTCGTTCGGCTAGGTCAACTAAGCAACCAATTTGGGAAATTCCTGAGCCAAAAATAATATCAAATTCAGCAATACGGAAAGGCGGCGCGACTTTATTTTTAGCCACTTTGACCTTAGCCCGAATCCCATATTCTCCTTCCGTCCCTTTTTTCAGGGTTTGAATACGACGAATATCTAACCTGACCGACGCATAAAATTTCAGGGCATTTCCGCCAGTTGTAACTTCAGGATTTCCGTAAACTACACCAATTTTTTGCCGCAATTGATTCAAGAAAATGACGACGCAACCCGATCGCCCAATATTACCTGCAATTTTTCGGAGAGCTTTACTCATCAAACGAGCCTGTAAACCCATCTGATTGTCTCCCATTTCTCCTTCGATTTCTGCACGGGGAACCAACGCTGCAACGGAATCGATGACGATCACATCCACCACAGAAGAGCGCACTAATTGATCAACAATTTCTAGGGCCGTTTCTCCCGTATCAGGTTGAGCAACCAGTAAATTATCAATATCAACTCCCAATGCACTTGCGTAAACGGGATCTAGAGCGTGTTCTGCATCGACAAAAGCGGCAATTCCTCCAGATTTTTGAACTTCAGCGAGAGCATGGAGAGCAAGGGTCGTTTTTCCTGAACTTTCTGGTCCGTAAATTTCTATAATCCGTCCTTTGGGAAGACCACCACCCAGAGCCAAGTCTAAGGTTAATGCCCCAGTGGAAACGGTTTCTACTCGCATCTGGACAGCATCGCCCAAACGCATAATCGAGCCTTTGCCAAAACTTTTCTCAATTTGATTGAGAACCACACTCAGGGTTTTATCTCGATCAGAATTATTCGTTGTGGTTGTGGTAGCCATTAACGCCTCAAGAAATCTTTTAAGAAGAATTTGTTAGTACAAAGGTTTCATTGTAGCTTATTTTAGGGAAGAGTTGGGTGAAGATCGTCGTCAAAATTCTCGTTGATAAAATGTGTTTTTAGTGACCTGTAAACTTAAAATAGCTTTGGAAACAGATTAAAATAGTAAGAATAAGCCTAGCCCAGATATTACGAATGATTACGACTCTTGTTCCCCCTGCTCGTCTGAATACGCCGACTATTCACACCTTGCCTAATGGCTTAACAATTATTGCTGAACAACTTTCTGTAGAAGCGGTGAATTTGAATATTTGGCTGAAAGTAGGCTCCGTTCTTGAAGATGATTCAATTAATGGCATGGCGCATTTTTTAGAACACATGATTTTTAAAGGAACGCCACGCTTAGCTAGTGGAATGTTTGAAAAAATGATCGAGCAACGAGGAGCCGTTACCAATGCTGCAACAAGCCAAGAATATACTCATTACTACATAACCACTGCGCCCAAGGATTTTCGAGATTTAGCTCCTTTACAACTAGAAGTTTTGCTCAATGCAAGTATTGCTGAAGAACCATTTTCACGAGAAAGATTAGTCGTGCTAGAAGAAATTCGTCGTGCCGAAGATAATCCCCAACGTCGTATTTTTAGCCAAGTGGTGGAAGTGGGTTTTGAAAATTCTCCCTATGCTCGTCCCGTTTTGGGATCAACTTCCATTATTGAACAGCTTCAACCCCAACAAATGCGAGATTTTCATGCTCATTGGTATCAACCGACCTCGATGACTGCTGTGGTGGTAGGAAATTTGCCGACAGATGATTTGATTGCAACAGTGGCAGATAGTTTTGCTCAAGCCTATACTATTAAGTCTCCTTCCCAGATTTTACCGATTCCAAAATTAGAATTACTCAAACCCTTCTCAACAATTGTTAGTCGGGACTATGTGGATGAAACGATTCAACAATCTCGTTTAATTTTGATGTGGCGAGTTCCTGGTTTGATGCAATTAAAAGAAACCTATGCGTTAGATGTTTTGGCAGTTATTTTGGGTAAAGGAAAAGTCTCTCGTTTATTTCGTGAATTAAGAGAAGAAAAAGGTTTAGTTTCTTCAATTAGTGTGAGCAATATGACGCAAGGAAATCAAGGATTATTTTATATTGCAGCCCAATTACCGACAGCCAATATTCCAGCAGTAGAAGCGGCAATTCTAAACCAGATTCGACAAATTCAAAAAGAATCAATTACAGAATTAGAACTCGCTCGGATTCGTACCCAAGTGGCCAATCGCTTTATTTTTGGAAATGAACGACCCAGCGATCGCGCTAATCTTTATGGCTACTATTATTCCCAATTGCAAACCTTAGAACCAGCTTTAAATTATCCCGAAGCAATTCAATCTTTACAAGCTGAAGAAATGCAAAAAGCCGCTCAAATCTATTTATCCACTGAAGCTTATGGTCGAGTTATTGCCCGTTGTCCATAATGCTTAACAGAAAAATTGCTAATTGTCAGAATATAAAGTTAGATTTTTGTTAAAATAAAAAAATGTTAAAAACTGTTATGCAATTATCTATGTCTTTCTTCCACTTCCATGAATACTCTCTCTCATTCCGCCTTACTTCTGGTCGATGGCTATAACATTATTGGGAGTTGGGATTCCCTAAAACTTGCCCGCGATCAATATGGACTACAAACAGCACGTCAAGAATTAATTGAAAAACTACTTAATTACACAACTCATCAAGGTTATAAAACTCAAGTTGTTTTTGATTCCCAGTACCAAAAAACACCGAGTCTAGAAGAATCTTGCGGGCCCCATTTATCGGTTCATTTCACCGCTTGGACACAAACTGCCGACACCTACATTGAGAAATTTTGCGCTAACTTTTCGCGAAAACAAACAAGAAACTCTCCCCGCCTCATCGTTGCAACCTCAGATCGGGATCAACAATTAACTGTAGTGGGTTATGGCGCAGAATGTATGTCAGCCCAACTTCTGGCTCAGGATGTAGACCAAAGTTTTAGGGGAATTAAGCTTCAGCAACGCTCGAAATCAAAACAATCTAGTCGTTTTCTTTTTCATTCTCTAGATCCTACAGCTCAACAAAAACTGAACCAGTGGCGAAATGGTCATTAATAAATTTTTATTATATTTATTTCTTCATTCTACTTTTACATAGATTTTATACAATTATTATTGAAGAAAATCGCAATGTTTATAATTTTTTAACTAAAAAAGTTGGATCTAAAATTACATTTTTATAAATTAATTCGGCGATCGCGAGCAGATCAAGTATGGAAAATTACGGGATTATTCAAAAGTTTAGATAGATGACGCTTTGTTCATGTTATGTTAATTTTTATAAAGTTGCATAGATTTTAGGGCAATGCAAATGAACTTAGAAATTCTTGAATCCGTTAAAATTTGGTCACAGTTTGGGCATCCCATCGTTATGTGGGGTTTATTTGGCTTATCGCTTTATTCCATGTATTTAGGCTTCCAATCTCGCAAAATTCGGACTGCCGAAAAAGAGATTCGCAAAGAACTAATCCAAAAAGATGTGCGGACAAAACACTATCTCATGGGATCACTTTTGTTGGCATTAATGGTTTTAGGATGTATTGGCGGCATGGGTGTAACTTATCTCAATAACGGCAAGTTATTTATTGGGCCGCATTTATTCGTGGGTTTGAGTATGACGGGAGTCATTGCGATCGCCGCAGCCCTTTCACCATTAATGCAAAAAGGAAATGAAATTGCTCGTTATCTCCATATTTCCTTAAATGTTATTTTGATCGGACTTTTTGGCTGGCAAGCTGTCACAGGAATGGATATTGTTCAACGGATTATTAGTAAGTTATAAAACTTAATGAAAATTGCTTATTTAATTAATAGTTACCCAAATCCAAGTTGTACCTTTATTCGTCGGGAAATTGAGGCTATTGAAACGAGCGGAATTCCTGTTTTTCGTTTTGCCATCCGTCCTTCAGCAGCAAACTTAATTGACAAAGCCGATCAGCAAGAAAGTCTGAAAACTCGTTACATTCTCAAAGTTGGAGCGATTAAACTGTTGCTTGCATTGGTGCAGGTTTTTCTGACTCGACCTCTTCGTTTTCTGAAAACTTGCCAGTTAATGTTTAAAATTGGCATAAAAGGCGAAAAAAATCTAATTTATCATTTTATTTATTTAGCAGAAGCCTGTGTATTATTAAACTGGTCAACCCAAGACTTAATTGAGCATATTCATGTTCACTTTGGGACAAATCCCACTACTGTTGCCATGCTTTGCCAATCTCTAGGCGGGCCTTCCTATAGCTTCACCGTTCATGGCCCAGAAGAATTTGATAAGGTTAACGCGATCGCCTTACCTGAAAAAATCAAAAGAGCGAATTTTGTTGTTGCCATTTCGAGTTTTGGTCGCAGTCAATTATTAAGATGGTGTGATTATCCAGATTGGTCAAAAATTCAAGTTGTTCATTGTGGCTTAGATGCCATGTTTTTGTCCCAGCCCTACGTTCCTCTGCCCAAAGAACCAAGGTTTGTTTGTGTGGGTCGATTGAGTGAGCAAAAAGGGATTTCTCTTTTGATAGAAGCCGTTGGTCAATTAGCAGCAGAGAATCTGAAATTCAAATTGACATTAGTTGGGGATGGATCCTTGCGTCCAGAAATTGAAGCTTTAATCAGACATTTCAAATTAGAGGATTATATTCAATTAACGGGTTGGGCGACCAATTTAGAAGTTAAACAACATATTTTAGACTCGCAAGTCATGATTTTGCCGAGTTTTGCTGAAGGATTACCCGTTGTTATTATGGAATCTCTGGCTCTTGCTCGCCCTGTTTTAACTACTTTTATTGCGGGAATTCCCGAATTAATTCAACCCAATCTTTCTGGTTGGTTGGTTCCTGCTGGTTCCGTTGAAGAGTTGGCGATCGCCCTGCGTCAGATCTTGCAATGTTCTTTAGAAGAATTAACAGAAATGGGAAAAAATGGTGCGATCGTCGTGGCTCAAAACCATAATGCAATAGAAGAAGCAAAAAAATTGGTAAAACTGTTTCAAGCTCAAATTACTGCCAATCAAACAAAATCAACAACAAATTAAACTGTATTGTCGGTGAAGAGTGTAATTTTCTTTGAATAAGCGAACGATGATAAAGATTACAATAGTGATCAAAATATTAAAAGAAATAGTATTTTAAATTTTTAAGACTATCAGTTTTATATATTTTTTATATACATTTTAATTGGGTTATTCCTTTCTCCTCATTTAATCTATGCTAATTTGTCCTCAGTGCCATTCTGAAAATCCTAATCGTAATAATTTTTGTCAAAAATGTGGCGTTTCTTTAACTCATCAAGATTGTCCGAAATGCGGCACTAATGTTTTGTTGAGTGATGCCACTTGTTCAAACTGCGGCATTGTTACAGGTAAAGTCTTGTGGATGGTGATTCGGGAGTCGGCAACAGAAAAAACTGATCCATCAGTCGTGACTGAATTTCCTAAACTATTTGAAGACTGTATTGATATTGGTCAACGCTATCGTTTATTAAAAACCGATGAATCTCCCCTTCAAGTCCAACATTGGGAAGAAGGAAGTCGAATTATTTTGGGTAAAGTGATCGATTGCCAACCTCTTCAACCATCAGTTTTGAAAGTTCTCTTGTCGAATCAGGGAGATTTTTTGAAGAGAATTTCTACGCTATCAGAAATAGATGAAATCAAAGCTGATCCCGTCTGGAAAAGTCTAGGTCTGCCGCAACTCGCTCTACCATATTTTAAATTTAAAGACTTAACGCCTAAAGTTCCTGAAATCTGTGATGCTTGGTGTGAAGACGATTCAGAAGTTATTCTAATTTCAGACCGCACTTCATGGCCATCATTAGTTGAAATTTTTGCCCAGGAATCTTTATCTCAATTGCAATTAGTCTATTGGTTTAATGAAATAGCATTGCTTTGGCGATCGCTAGAAAAGATAAACTACTGTCAAAGCTTATTGATAGAAAATAATTTTCGTGTTGATGAAGATCAAAATCTAGGACTACAACTGCTCTATCCAGACCTTGTTGAAAAGCCACCAACTTTATCGGATTTGGGAAAACAATGGCAAGCTTGGATCACCCAGAACTCCCAATTGGTGACAGATTCTCTCAATGATTTATTGCAAAAATTGGTCTTAGGAGAAATTCAAAGTCCCGATGAACTAAGTTTGCTCCTAGAAGCGATCGCCATTGAAGAAGAAAATATTAACTTTGTTGAAGACTTTTGCGAGGAAGACCTACCCCATTTTGATGGCATGGAATTTTCTGAGCAAACACTGGGACAAGAATTACAGAGTACCCTACCAGATGCCAATGTAGAAGAATTGGATGATGCGCCAACAGCAGTTTTACCAATGCAGCTAATGGATTTAATAGATGCGGGTTACACAGATCGTGGCCATCAGCGTCCTCACAATGAAGATTATTTTGGCTTAAGCACCCAAATGCAAGTTAAACAAGATAATCAAGGAAAAAAAGTCAATGCCAAGGGAATTTATGTAGTTTGCGATGGAATGGGCGGCCATGCAGGCGGAGAGGTAGCAAGTCAGTTAGCAGTAAATACAATCCAGAGTTATTTTAATCAGCATTGGAAGGATCAGTTGCCGAATGGGTCAATGGTTACTGAAGCGATTATGCTTGCGAATCAGTCTCTTTTTGACATTAATCAACAAAATGCAAGTTCGGGTAGTGGTCGGATGGGAACAACTCTGATTATGGTTTTAGTTCAAAACACAAAAGTCGCGATCGCCCATGTTGGAGATAGCCGAATTTACCGAATCACTCGCCGAGGTGGTTTAGAACAATTGACTGTCGATCATGAAGTTGGTCAACAAGCAATTCAAAATGGTCTTAACCCTGATATTGCTTACTCTCGACCCGATGCCTATCAATTAACTCAAGCTTTGGGGCCCCACGAAAATAATTTTGTTCAACCCGATATTCGCTTTTTAGATATTGAAGAAGACACGCTTTTCTTGCTTTGTTCTGATGGTATTTCGGATAATAATTTAGTAGAAGAAAGTTGGGAAACATTGCTTTTGCCACTCATCAGTTCTAATCAAAGTGTTGATCGAGGATTGCGTAAATTGATGGAATTTGCTAATGAAAGTAATGGTCACGACAATTTGACGGGATTGTTAATTCGATTAAAAGTTCGTCCCCAAATTCAAGCTAATGATTGGTAACTTAGTAGCGAATACGAGGATCAATATAAGCGTTAATAATATCAATTAACATACTAGCAATAACAACAATTACTCCAAAAAAGATCATCAAACCTTGAATAGTTGGATAATCTCGCAAAGAAATTGCTTCATAAAGACGATTACCTAAACCTGGCCAAGAAAAAGTTACCTCTGTTAAAACTGCTCCACCCAATAACGAGGCAAATGTCAGCCCTAAAATGGTAATAACGGGAATCAGGGCATTTTTAAGCGCGTGGGCTAATAAAATTTGTTTTTCTCCTACTCCTCTGGCTCTAGCGGCTTCTACATAATCTGATTGGAGCGTTTGTTTCAAATTAACTCTAACCATGCGCTCAAAAATACCACTCAGTAAAATTCCCAAGGTGAGGCAAGGTAAAGCTAAATAATGCAGTGAAGTTATAAATTGACCCAGATTTCCGCTAAAAAAACTGTCAATTGTATAAAGTCCTGTCCAGCCCAGGGGCGCAGATTCACTCAGGGGAAAACGAGTTCCGAGGGGGAATAAGCCTAATTGAACGGATAAAACTAATTGCAATAACATTCCTACCCAAAAAATCGGCAAAGAATAAGTAATAATACCGAACAATCTTCCACCAATATCAATGGAAGTTCCTGGACGAGAAGCAGCGAGCATTCCCAGGCTAAATCCTACGGCGATCGCCACTAACATACTATAAAAAGTTAATTCGACTGTTGCGGGAAAATGTTTTTGAATAATTTCCCAAACACTTGTGCCTTTACTAGTAATTGAATTACCCAGATTTAAGTGCAGTAAATTTCCTAAATAGTCAAGATATTGAGCCAATAAAGATTTATTTAAACCCAATTGTTCTCGCATTAAAACCTTAGCGGCTTCGGGAGCGCGATTACCTAAAATTGCATCAACGGGATCGCCAGGAGTTGCTCTTAGCAAAAGAAAAACAATGGTTACAATCGTCCAAATCATCAAAGGAGCGAGTAAAAGACGGGCAGAAATATAGTATTGAAGAGCCTTTGCACGGGACATAAATTAAATCAATAAGTTATCAGAATTTAGCTTAAAAAAGATAATAATTTTAAGATTAATATAGTATCAGATTTATTTGAGTTTATTCGGGATCAATATCAATATTAGGATTCATCGGATCAATCCCAATTCCGAGTTCTTTTTTACTTGCTTTCAGGGTTTTCCACAGAGCTTTAATTTTGTGATAAGCTTCCTCTGTTTCAATTTTTCCCGCCGTTTCTAAGTTGCAAATATAACTTACTTTTTGGGCAAATTCTTGTAAATTGGCATTAAATACCAAATTTTCTGGTTTAACTTTTCCGTGATAAGAATTGCGAGGGTGGAGAAAATTATCTATTTCTGGATTCGATGACATAAAATTTCCTCGATTAAATTATCAAATTTTGCTTGATACACAGTCTTAAATATTACATATATATAGGAGATCGGGAATTAATCTAAGTCAGAACTTTACGGCATCAAGATTAAAAGCTCTCTTGAGATAAAAGGCACAAAAACGCTTGATTTTTCTGGGTATGGAGTGAATCGGTGCAGATTAAACTATTATCATTCTATTTTACTGATTGAGAATTATCCTTGTTGTTTTCTTGTTTATGTACTTTTTCTGTTGGTTCAGTTGTTTCAGCTTATTGTTGCGATCGCGATGAATTGAAGGTTTGCGGTCTATATTTGCTTTTTTTTGTGATTTCTTTACGTCAATATTTTTATGATTGATTATGACAAAATTTTATGATCACAATTTGAAAAAATCCTCTTTCATATTTTTCTGAATATTTATTTGTCAAGATTTACACAACAGAACCTATTGAAACAGTTAAAAATGAACTAACGATTGACTAAGAATCGTCTATGCTAATGAGTGCGTCAAATATTTTTTTGGATGACCGTTGATTTTATCGGTTCAAGGATTAACCATGATGGAAAAAACCTATTTACAGTCTGCGACCAGCGAAGTCCCAACCATCAAAATAGAAGATGATCGCACGGGGATGAGTGTGGAAACTCTCAAGCGAGCTTTTATCGATAACTTGTTCTATTTGCAAGGGGTGGATCGTTCCCAAGCTTCTTCCTATGATTATTATCTAGCTCTGGCCTATACTATTCGCGATCGCTTATTATTGCGTTTTCTCAAAAGTGTTGCCACCTATAAACAAGAGAAAGTCAAAGTCGTTTGTTACCTTTCGGCTGAATTTCTCATGGGCAGACATTTAGGCAATAATCTGATTAATTTAGGAATTTACGACAAAGTTAATGAAGTTGTTGAAGATCTTGGCTTAGATTTAGAAGAACTTCTTGAACAAGAACCAGATCCAGGTTTAGGAAATGGCGGTTTAGGCAGATTGGCCGCTTGTTTCTTGGATTCCTTGGCGACCTTGGAAGTTCCGGCGATCGGTTACGGAATTCGCTACGAATTTGGCATTTTCCACCAAAGGATTCAAAATGGCTGGCAAGTTGAAGTTCCTGATAATTGGTTGCGATTCGGCAATCCTTGGGAACTTCCCCGTCCTGATGAATCGGTTCAAGTTAAACTCGGCGGTCATACCGAAGTTTCCCGTGACGAAAAGGGTTTTACAAAAACAGTTTGGATTCCTGAGCGGGTTATTCTGGCAATTCCCTATGATACGCCTGTTCCTGGTTATCAGACAAATACGGTTAATCCTCTTCGTTTATGGAAAGCAGAAGCCAGTGAAGAATTTAACTTTGAAGCGTTTAATGCAGGAATGTATGATAGTGCAGTGGCTGAAAAAATGGATGCAGAAACCATTTCTAAAGTGCTCTATCCCAACGATAATACGCCTGCAGGACGAGAATTACGCCTAGCTCAACAATATTTCTTCGTTTCAGCTTCTCTTCAGGATTTAATTCGTATTCATCTGCGAATTCATGATAATTTGGATAATCTTCATGAACGGGCCGCAGTTCAATTAAACGATACTCATCCTGCCGTTGCGATCGCAGAAATGATGCGATTATTGGTGGATCAGTATGGCTACGATTGGGATAAAGCTTGGAGTATCACCCAAAAAACCTTTGCTTACACCAACCACACCCTGATGCCCGAAGCCCTAGAGCGTTGGGAAGTTAGTTTATTTGCCAAACTGTTACCTCGCCATCTAGAAATTATTTATGAAATCAATCATCGCTTCCTTGAAAACGTGCGGACTTGGTTCCCCGATGATGAAGCTTTAGCCAGTAGCCTTTCTGTGATTGAAGAAAATCATGGTCAAAAGATCCGCATGGCAAATTTGGCTTGTATTGGCAGTCATGCGATCAATGGCGTTGCGGCTTTACATACCGAATTACTCAAAAAAGATACACTCCACGATTTTGCCAAACTTTGGCCCGATAAATTTTTCAATAAAACGAATGGGGTAACGCCTCGTCGTTGGATTTTGCTGAGTAATCCCGAACTTTCTGCCCTGGTGACCGAAAAAATTGGGGACACTTGGCTCAAAAATCTGGATGAAATGCGGAAAATTGAAAAATTTATTGATGATCCCGAATTTTGCGATCGCTGGCGACAAATCAAACAAGATAATAAGCGTAATTTAGCGGATTATGTTCGCAAATATCGCGGCATTGAAATGGATGTTAACTCCATCTTTGATGTGCAAGTCAAACGGATTCATGAATATAAACGGCAACATTTAGCAGTTCTACAAATTATTGCTTTTTATAATCGAATCAAACAAAATCCTGACATTGAGATCGTTCCCCGTACCTTTATTTTTGGTGGAAAAGCCGCGCCTGGATACTTCATGGCAAAATTAATTATTAAGTTAATTAATGCAGTGGGTGAAGTTGTCAACAAAGATCCCGATGTGCGAGGACGTTTAAATGTCGTCTTTTTACCCAACTTTAATGTTTCCTTAGGGCAACGAGTTTATCCTGCAGCCGATCTTTCTGAACAAATTTCCACTGCTGGAAAAGAAGCTTCAGGCACAGGCAACATGAAATTCGCCATGAACGGAGCTTTGACAATTGGAACCCTAGACGGAGCCAATATTGAAATCCGCGAAGAAGCTGGCCCAGAAAATTTCTTCCTTTTTGGATTAACCGCCGCAGAAGTTTATGCCGCAAAAGCAAAAGGCTATCATCCCAGAGCATATTATGAACAAAATCTGGAACTCCAAGCCGTGATTGACCGCATTGCCAACGGCTATTTCTCCTATGGCGACAAATCCTTATTTCAACCCATTGTTGATTCCCTGCTTTATAGCGATCCTTATATGCTTTTAGCCGACTATCAATCCTACATTGATTGTCAAGATAAAGTTAGTGAAACCTATCGAGATCAGGCCCATTGGACAAGAATGTCGATTTTAAATTCAGCTCGCATGGGGAAATTTTCCTCAGATCGAACCATCCGTGAATATTGCCAAGAAATTTGGGACGTTAGCCCCGTCAAGATTGAACTAGATGAATATAATCCTAAACTCATCGGTTAAAGCAATTTGAAAGTAGGGAGATTAGAGAATTTGACATTATATCAATACTCTAATCTCTTTCTATTTTAAGTAACTTTTTCTCATAATTATCACTAAAATAATTGCACTTTAAAGCTTTTAAATGTTATAAATAAGTAAATTCTATACATTCAATTAAGCTGGTTTTAGTAAACTTTTTAATGAGTTTAAAATCAATTACATTTCTTATTTATTTTAACTGTTCTAATTTCATTTATATTCATGCTTTGGCCTTATAAAACTCCTGGAATTACTGATAGCTTGTTTGAACGTTTGCCAGGCATTCCTCTGAGTAAACGAGAAGTCCGATTACTGCTTATTTCTGCTTTGCGTTTGAAAGCTGATTCAGTGATTTGGGATATTGGGGCGGGAACGGGAACGATTCCCATTGAATTAGCCTTGCTCTGTCCTCAAAGTACAATTATTGCAGTTGAAAGAGATGAAGAAGTCGCGGCTCTTATTCGTCGGAATTGCGATCGCTTTGGAGTGAGTAATGTCCAAATTTTAGAAGGTAGCGCACCCGATTGTTTGAAAGGGTTAACGCCTTTACCTGATAGAGTTTGCATTGAAGGAGGAAAATCTATTAAAGACATTCTCCGAGCCATTTGGAAATATCTCGAACCCGAAGGGCGCATTGTGGCAACGGCAAATAATCTAGAAACGCTTTATTTAATTTCAGAAGGATTAGCGGAACTGCAAGCTCGTAATGTTGAAGTGGTTCAAGCTGGGGTTAATCGATTAGAAACCAGGGGACTCAATCAAACCTTTGCAGCAGTTGATCCCACTTTTATTTTGAGTGGAGAAAAATTATCTTAGATGAGCTTAATATTTTGTAAATATAATTTATAAAAACATGAGAACTCAGGTTAATTAACTAGATTAGCTTTGGCTTTTCCGATCATTGAAATCAGTGTTTGATGAGCATCTTCAGAATCTATTAAGTCATGATCAAATTCAATGCGAATAGTGTCAACTTTATCCTGTATTTTAATTGATAAATCCATCCCTTGAATATCAATAGACAGCATTTGAGCCGATTCGGTTTCGGGTTGATTGCCATAGGCTTTAGCATAGAGAATAATCGCGTCGCTATGGTCTTCGTTCATATGTTTGCAAATGCGATCGCTAATAGTCGGAGTCAATAGATCAGCCATAATTCTTTGAAATATAATTTTAAGAATCCCACTTGTTCATAATAACAGTTCATTAGAACAGAAAAATTAGAGAAGCCGAAGAAAATGTGCAAAAAAGCTCAGATTAGATTAGGATAGATTGTGGGAATTTGTTGGTTTGATACTTAGACTAATCGTTTAAAGATAATCTCGAAGATCCTTTTTTAAAACGCGCTTGGCAGAAATCGATGCAGAAACGAACTCCTTTTGATTCTTCTCAAATTATGTACCGTTCCGAAGAACTTCTGAAGGCGGCTTCTAATCGTTACCATATTACAGTTCTGGTCGCTAATCGGGCAAAACGTCGTCGTTATGAAGATCTTGATGGCATTGATGATCCGATGATGAAACCCACTATCCGCGCAATTATCGAAATGTCAGATGAACTAACTCAACCTGAAATTATTAGTGATTAATCTAAGTTAAGTTCAATAAGTTAAAGCAGCGATCGCAAATCATGAGCATTCACTCCAAAATTCAAAGGGGAATTTTTTTTCTATTTCCTAAAAAGCAAAATTCAATAGGTGCAATTTTATCGTTTTTATTATTATCCCTAATCGGTTTTGGTTTTGTTTGTCTAGTAGAAATAACTCATGATTCCTTGGTGATCGCCCAAAGTCTGCCGATAACTTCCAACAACTCGTCTATTCGGGTAGAAGATGTGGCTGTTGTTGTTTATCAAAAACTCCCTTATTTGCCCAAGGAAAATCAATATTTTCGCCAAGAAACGGGAGAAATTGATCCAGAACATACTTTAGTTAGTCGTTTAATTCGTTACCATCAAGATTTCAAAAAACGGTCAACTCGCTATCGATTCGATTGGAAACTGACCTTAGCAGATTATTTAGGCATTAATGACGCGATTAATCCCGATAATTATCCTGGCAAACTTTCCTTAAAAACCAATCCAGTTGAAACAGATATCAAAGCAATTCAGTCCTTAAAACGCCATCAGCGTCAAGAATTAGTTGATTTATTGGCTTTGCTCTATAAACCTCAAATAAGTACACCCGCTACACCGTCTGCAAGTCCTAATGTTCCCGCTACGTCCAAATCCAAGCCAGTAGTCGATCTCAGCAAACCTTCTTTGTCTAAACCAGGAGATGCTCAGTTATTGATGCCTTAAGATGAAAAGTCGCGTATTAAAACAGGGACAGGCTTGGCGGATCGGTTTTAATCCAGAGGCAGAATTGTATCAAGGATTAGTTGGTGGGCAAAATTGGGCGATCGAGTTAACTTTTGCGGAGTGGCAAGATTTTTATCGATTAGTGATGCAATTAAGCGAAACGATGAAAGTAATGGCCGCAGAATTAATGGATGAAGAAAAGATTGTTTGTGAAGCGGAAAGTGATCTAATTTGGCTAGAAGTAGCAGGTTATTATCATTCTTATTCTCTACGATTTATTTTGAATCAGGGTCGTTGTTGTGAAGGAAGTTGGGCGGCCGAAATCGTACCAGAATTCATCCAATCTTTACAAACTTTTACGATTTAAAATCATTTTAAAATCGCTTCTTAGTTCGGGATAAATTCTGACTTTAAAAATTCTGGTAATCACAATTTTTTGCTGTATTTTAATCACCTAAAAAAATCATTTTCTAACTTGAATGAGTTCAATTTTATAACCGCTCGGATCTTCGACAAAGGCAATTTCCGTAGAACCGTGTTTCATTGGGCCAGGTTCTCTGGTAACTTTACCGCCTAAACTTTTGATTTTGTCGCAGGTTCCATAAATATCCTCAACTCCGATCGCAATGTGTCCGTAGGCATTTCCTAATTCGTAGCGATCAACTCCCCAGTTATAGGTTAATTCGATCACTGCTTGCTCGGATTCATCGGCGTATCCCACGAAGGCGAGGGTAAATTCACCGCCAGGATAATCTTTTTGACGAATTAATTTCATTCCTAAGAGGTCACAATAAAATTTTAAAGATTCTTCGAGATTACCGACTCGTAACATGGTATGAAGGACGCGCATAACTTAATCTTTATTTTTTAAATAAATCATGATGATGTGATCCCAATCTTACCAAAAATTTAGGACTTAGATTTTTTCTTGGATTTGTTGGACTGAACTTTGGGTTTCGTCGAGGGAGCAAAACCTTGAGGCTTAATTCTTTCTGTGGGTTGAATTTTCATAAATTCACGGATACTTTCACGACTAGGAGCAGGCTCATTAATATCAAAGGCAATTTGCACATCTTCCCAATCAACGACATAAACATCGACTTTTCCTTCAAAAAAAGCCTTCTCAATCAAAGGTAATGCGTCACTATTTTCTAAGTCACATAATAAACAAATTAAAAACCCATTAACACCAGGATCGTTATGACGATAGTTCTCCAATTGTTGGATGGCAATTTCAAAAATACGCGATCGCGATTCAGGATGTTCTTTGGCGATCGCTTCAAGGCAGTCGGTACCAATAATTCCTTGTCTCCATATTTCTTGAAGATTATTATAATGAAATAACTTTTCAATCTCTGAAATCGCTAAAGGGCCGATTTTAGCCATTACTTTAGGAAGATCTTCCCTAAAACAATCATCATCTTCTAGATCAGTTAATAACTCAATTAAAGGTGAAACTGCGCTCACGGAAGCCGCTCCAAACTCAGACAAAGCTCGCCAAGCATGAAGAGGGGCCCAAACTTCAGGAGATTCATCCGCATCCAAATCATTAAATGACAAATCTGTTGCTAGGCGAATCAACTCAGGAATATCTTCAGAGGTTAGTCCGAACTCTTGGGAATAATTGACCCAATCTGATGAGGTTTGACGAGAACCATAGGTCAACAATTGAGAAACAGGCGGTTGATAGCTTGATGAATCCATAGGAAAAGATAAAAAATAGAAATTGATAGTTCAATTCTGAAAATACTAATTGAAACAGGTTTGCTTAACAATTCTTGATAATTTAAGATTGTGTATAACAAGTCTTGTCCTTATCCAGCATAGCAACAGCTTAAAAAATTAGATAATAATTTCTGAATTTACTAGAACAAGGAAGGGAATGAGTTGCTAAGATTGGAAAGCGCAAATTCTTTTTCTTCAATCATGACAACAAAACTCTACAATACTTTGACTCGTCAAAAAGAAACTTTTCAGCCCATAGAAGCGGGAAAAGTTAAAATATATTGTTGTGGAATCACGGTTTATGATTATTGCCATCTCGGTCACGCTCGTACTTGTATTACCTGGGATTTAGTGCGACGTTATTTGCAATGGCGGGGATATGAAGTTCAATATATTCAAAATTTTACAGACATTGATGATAAAATCCTGAATCGTGCCAGAAAAGAAGGAACAACGATGGAAGCGGTTTCGGAGCGATTTATTACGGCATATTTCGAGGATATGGAAAATCTTCAAGTAAAACCAGCTAATGCCTATCCCCGTGCAACTCATACTTTAGATGGCATTAAACAATTAGTCGCTGAACTAGAAGCCAAAAACTATGCCTACGCTGCGGGCGGTGATGTTTATTATGCAGTGCGGAATTTTGCTGATTATGGAAAACTTTCTGGTCGAAAATTAGACGATTTGCAAGCGGGAGCCAGTGGGAGAGTTGAAACTGATGATCCTGATTTTCAAAAGAAAAAATATCCCTTCGATTTTGCTCTTTGGAAAGCCGCTAAACCCGATGAACCTTGCTGGGATTCACCCTGGGGTGCTGGTCGTCCTGGCTGGCATATTGAATGTTCGGCAATGGTGCGAGAACGTTTGGGAGAAACAATTGACCTTCATGTGGGCGGCAGTGACTTAATTTTTCCTCACCATGAAAATGAAATTGCCCAATCGGAAGCGGCAACGGGCAAACCTTTGGCGAATTATTGGCTCCATAACGGCATGGTCAAGGTCGGCGGCGAGAAAATGTCGAAGTCCTTGGGAAATTTCACAACTATTCGTGATTTATTGGAAAAAGTGGATTCAATGGCGGTGCGTTTGTTTGTGCTTCAGGGTCATTATCGCAAACCGATTGATTTTACAGATGAGGCTTTAGAAGCTGCAAAAAATGGTTGGAATACTTTACAAGAAGGTTTGTTATTTGGATTTAATTATGGAGAAAAGTTAGGCTGGAATTTGGATTTTCAACTCTTAAAAGCCGACGCTAATAATTTGACAAAACGCTTTCAAGAATCAGTCGATGATGATTTTAATTTTGCCGAAGGATTAGCAATTTTATTTGAATTAGCGAAGGATTTACGCAGGGCAGGTAATCTTTTTGTTCATCAAGGCAGTGCTGATATTTCTGTTGAAGTTCTTTGGCAAAAATGGCAAACTTTAGTAACATTGGCTGGAGTTTTGGGATTGGAAGCTAAGCCTAAAGAATTACTAGAAATTCCTCAAAATGAATTAACTGATACTGAAATCGAGGATTTGATTCAACAACGAATTGAAGCTAGAAAACAGAAGAATTTTCAAGAAAGCGATCGCCTACGAGATGAACTGAAAGCGAAGGGAATTACGCTAATTGATCAAGCTGATGGTTTTACTAAATGGCATCGTTAATCTAGTAAATAAACACTTTTTTTCTTGATAAGTGAGCTTGATTTTGCAAAAAGTTAGCAAGATTTAAGCAATATTCTCAACATTAATTTCAGCAAAACTTATTGTCAACAAAAGAGTTATTTTTTCAGTTCAAATTTTATTCTGGCAAATAACTATAATTGTTCAAACCTTAAGGTAATAATGTCGAGATTTTAATAAGTTTTAACAAAAAAGCAGAGATTTCTCCCTGCTCAATTCAAACAATTTTAATAAAACTCAAAAATTTCTTAATTTTTTGAATCAATTCGTTTTTCTAAATACTGGCCAATCATTTGTTCTTGTCCTGCACGAGAAATAATTGTTTGACGGGTGCGATATTGTTGGCCAATTAGTTTAATTTCTTCTTCAAAAACTGAGCCATCATATTCGGTTTTGAGAGTCATAGTTTGGGGACTTGGAAAGTCATAAATAGCAGAAACAGGTTTAGCCGTTGCAAATCCGTGATCGCGATAAAGAACATTACCTAACGCGCCGAAAATCGTAGATCCAGAAGAAGGTTTACGAATTTTGCCCGTGTAATTGCTTTCCCATTCAACATAGGTTCCGCAGACAAAACTGAGATCTGATTCTAAAATATGCAATTGAGCAAGATGACGAAGTTCAGGACAATCCGCGTCTAAAAATTTAACTTGAATCTTGCTTTCAACCTCTTGGGTCGCGATGTTGGGATTAAGAGTGTAGTAACGTCGTTGCGAGTTCCACTGACCTGCACTTTGTCGGAAAAATTCGATGACTAACGCTTCTAGGGCGGTTGACTGAATTTGATTAACGGTCATAGATGGAATCCTCACAAATAGGGGAAATTTCACAAAATAGAAAAGATGTCAATTAAACTTAAAAATAATTTACATTGACTTACTTTAGCATAATTTATTAGCAATGGATAGTCCTATTCTCAAGGTAAATAATGGATTTACGTCTTAAGTAAGAATTTTGAAATCAGTCAATTTTAGGTCAGCCATAACGTATTTTCTTCTTAATTATAAAGTTTCTATAAAAAGGCAATTAAGCAGATTGTCAACTGTTGTTTCAATAATTTGATTAACGTCTTACCTTAGAGAAAACTTTTTGAAAAAACTGTAAATATTGATACTTGATTACAATTAATTAGTTTTTTTATAAATTAAAAATGACAAAATTAAATTGATTGTAAATTCAACTTAAGTTAAAGAAATTACGATATTATAATACCTATTAAAATATGATTTTGATGATTATGAACACAGAAACTTTTATTCAATTTTTTGAACATTGTATAGGCAGTTGGACAACAGAACGCACATATCATTATCTCATTAATAACGAAGTTGAGCGATCGCGGACAGAATTTATGATTAAACCTCTGACAAACGAACTCAAAAAGAAAGTTGCCCAAGATAATCAGTATTTATTAAAAGAAAGTTTGGCAGAATTACCAGGTTTTAGTTTGGGTTTTCATACCATTTCCGAAAAAGGAGAAGAGGTTTCCCAATCACTAAATTTAATGTTTGTGCCGAAAGAAGAACAAAATGGTTGGTTAACAGGAGATTATTTACGCGATCGCGCCTATGAAGAATCTAAACCCATTATTTCTAGTTTCAAATTTGATAATCAGCATCGAGAATTATTGATGACAACAAACTATACTCAGGTAGTTTCTGTTGATTCTATTACTTTAATTAATCCTAATTTGCGGATTCGTAAAATTATTAATTATCAACTTCCTGAAGCTGGATTATCATTAGAAATTCCTCGATTAGTTGGCTTTGGTGTGGAGATAAAAGTCTCTTAAATTAAAAACTTGATCATAACTACTGTCAGAACTACTAATTACTAAAAAGTGATTACCAAATCTTTTTGCATCATTTCTCTTTTTCTATCAGTAATCAAGATTCAGAATTAAGGAATGTCTCATATTCATCATGGATACCAATCCATATCCAGTAATAATAATCACCTCGTTTGAGAACCAGAGCGCGATAGTCAAGAGTAATGCGAACAGACCAAAGATTTTTGCCAACTTTTTTGAAATGTAATGAAGGATAAAATTGATTTATTTGCCAAAGTTGATAGGTCTTTTGTGCCTGTTTTTTGATTGAGAAAGGAAGCTCTGAATAAGTTCGTCAAAAATCAGTTGTTGTGAAGGATTTCATTCAGTTCTATGACTTGATTCGTAGTAATATCTGTCTCTGCTTTTGCAATAAGAATCTCTAGTTTTCCTGATGTTAAATCAGATTCTAACTGTTGATCCCATTTATCTTCTAAATAATCAGATAAACGATGAGTCATTTCTCGGATAGATTGATCAGGTAATTGTCGAATAGCGGTTTCAATTTCATTCATGGCCAACATGAGATAACTGAAAATAAGGTTACGCATCCATTTTAACTAAAGCTTCACGTAATAACTCAATAGTCATTTACATAGTCATCTGCCTATTTTTTTCCTGTTTTTATTCTTCCTAAATTCAGTATTAAACGACTGCTTAAACTTAGGCGATCACTGATTAAATTTATCAAAAAATGCGATTGCTATTACTGTGAGTAGTGATTATTAGGCGATCGCCGATCAATTTCTTAACCTTTGCGATCGCTAGTACAGTGAGTTTTGATTTGTATGCGATCGCCTAACCTTTGGATTTGAAAGATCACTATTTATAAGGGCGGCTCCAACGCAGTGTTACGAATTTTGGAGTTTGCCATGAGTTTTATTATCATGAGTTTTATTATGCTGAGTGAGCTTCTGCATAAATTCGCAATGCCGCCGCCATTTTCTTCTCATAATCATCACCCTGAGACTGGAACCAAGCTAGGGTTTTGGGATCTATTTGGACGAGAGCATTCAATGGTGCTACAGGTTTCCACCAACGCGACTTACTAAAAAACTCTTCGGTTAAAGGAGGAATATCAGATGTATCAATTTCTGCCTCTGTGAGTGAGTCAACTTTCTCCCAATTCGTTCTTGAGGTAGTATTCATAATTTTTTCGTTCATAAGGTAGAGCTTTACGGAGTGAAATAATACGGATTGTTTGATCATCTATTTCTTGAAAAACGATAACCACAACACGTCCATCAAGTATTCCGATTCCAATCCATCGATCCTCTCCATAGTTTTGCCGTTCATCTAGGCAAACGCGAAGTGGTAGCCTGAAAACTTTGTAAACGTCTGCAAAATCAAGTTCATGCTTTACAATGCAGCAATTCTCATTTTAAAACATTTGTACTATAAAAGCTTGTCAAATTTACCAATACAGTTAAACAGGTCAACGATAGAATGAGGGTTTCAGGCATTGCAACACGATAGACTCATGAGAATCATTCTCATAATGAGAAT
>JANNLO010000201.1:0-1760 GCA_031396835.1 Snowella sp. SOY_38_metabat_116 | reverse complement strand
AATCCAAATGGTCCATAGTCGAGGGTAAAGCCACCAGCAGCGCAGTTGTCACTATTAAAATTACCCTGACAGTAACCAATACGTAGCCAATTGGCAACTAGTGAAGTAAGACGCTGCCGAAATAGCTTAGCCAACTCAACTAATTGATCTGCAAAACTAAGACTTTGATTAATATCGCTTTTGTATTCTCGCTCAATTAAATGAGACACTATCATGCGTAACTCTTCTAATGCTTTTGAATGAGCATTGTTGCGAGCGCGGCGGGCGAATAACTCCAGCTGACCAACGCGCAAAAAGGATGGTGCAACACGAGTTGAAATTGCTACAGGATTGTCTACTAAAATATCAGGGTCAATGGAGTAGGAGTCTTGGGAATACCAAGGCCGGGTAACGGTCTCACATTTAGAAACATAAAGTGTCAAAGAGCGTGATGTTGGAACACCCAAAGCCTGCATATATTCTTGTGCTAGAAACTCACGCACACTTGAACGTAGTACTGCTCGACCGTCCGCACCACGACAATAAGGCGTTGGCCCGCCACCTTTCAATTGCATTTCCCAGCGCTGGCCATTGATTATTCCTTCAAACACAGATATTGCTCGACCATCACCATAACCATTACCAGTACCGAATGGACATTGTTGAATATATTCGGTGCCATAAATCGATAGTGCATAACCAGTCGCCCAGCCAACCTGACGCATAGGCTCATGTGCAGCAGAAATATCACCAGAAAATACATGGCGAAATTTGTCATCAATTGCCAGCTCATCGCTTAACCCAAGTTCCTTAAAAAAAGTTCTGCTATGGGTTACATATTCTGGTTCCGCAAGCGGTGTGGGTGTTACAGGTACGAAATGACCAGAAAAAACCTGCCGGGCACGGTGATCTTCACCATCTCCCGTGGCATCAGGATCCGCATTTAAGGAGTCCATCAGAGAGTAATCAGCTAATCGCACAAACTCATCGAAGGTTGTTATGCAGCACTCAGCAGATGGTTGAGATGGATATGACATTCTTGCACCCATATTGTTGGGAAAGATTCAGGTTTAATTGAGGACTTTATAGAGGCTAGCATATTCACTGTGGAACTAATCAGCTTTTTAGTAGGATGCGGAAAGTTCTGCTGGCAAGGATTTTAGAGTGATAGTGTCAAATCTCATTTTCCTTATTCCTCCTTTTCGAGGGTTCCTGCAAATAACCCCAAGTTGCTCGCTTTATCTATAAAATCCTTTATTTTCAACAGTTTTCTAATCACATACTGGATATTGATACCAAGATTGATCCTCTTTAAGGGCTTTTGCCTGATTTTTTCCTAAGGAGGTATGTTTAACTAAAACCGCGAAATGTCAATTAACCTAACTTCGGGATAAGAAATCTCTAAAAGTATTGATGTTCCAATGTCCAGAGAGACTATAGCTATCAAGTTATTCTCGATAACAGATCTTATTGAGAAAATGTATGTTCAAGGTTCCCAATGACAGCTAAAATCCAAATTCAAGTAAGGAAGCAATTTCTTAAATCCTTTATTCAGTATGGATTTTGTGCAATTTGAACTCAGTTTAATTGACATTTCGAGGTTTTAGTCAAACATACCCAATTTGAAACGGGGAGAGACTATCAGCGAAGATGAAACTCTGGATCAGGTAGAAAACGCAATGGAAGGGGCTTTAGACTTTTTAACGGATTTGTGGCGATCACTGGAGTAAAAATATATAAATTTTGCGGCGAAATTGCAAATTTTTGATTTCAAGGGGTGA
>JANNLO010000187.1:0-7339 GCA_031396835.1 Snowella sp. SOY_38_metabat_116 | reverse complement strand
TTCCACTAACGCTGAACTGGACAGCGGTCCGACATCCCCATTCCTCAATCCATTTAGTTACACCACCTCAAATAGTTCGGCTACATTGCAAACTGATAATTCCCTCAAGCTCGACAGTGGTAATGTAAATCAAGGAAGAGTTTTGACTTTAGTTACCGATGCTGGTCTAAGTACCTTAACGAACTACGGTGACTCAACCACATTTGTTGTTGACCTTAATACTCCAGAAAACCAATCTCATGAGTTTTGGAATAATGTTGCTCAGCTTGCGGAGCAGAATTCAGGTCTTGCGGGCGGTACACTAACTGCGGTTCCTGAGCCTCTAACTATTTTAGGTGCGGCCACTGCGGTGGGTTTTGGTGCTGCTTTCAAGCGTCGTGCTTTAAAGAAAAGCAAAAAAGGTTAATTCTATCAAGATTAATTGAATAATTTTGAACGGGAGGTTAATGTTTAGCCTTCTTTTTCAGTTTTAAACGATCTGAATTATTTTATTCCCCTTTAATTTGATTATGTTGCACTTAATCTTACAGAGATACCCCCTAACCCCCTTTGAAAGGGAAGCCGAAGGCGGGGGTTGAGTCCTCTACTCTGTTTTCAGTTTAATTTGGTATAAAATCGCAACATCAGATCTTAAGTTTTTTTCTGAAGGTTACTATTTTGAGATAGTTTCTTTTTAAAACGCGCACAAAATCCAATGGCGGTTAGAGATCCTAAAATAGTGACAGGTTCAGGAACTGCCGTAATCTGTCCGCGAATTTCACCTGCTGGAAAATTAGCATTATGCACATTGAAATAAAACAATCCATTTTTCAGATCGCTTACTTGAGTTGTATTGATAGCAAAACTTTGTTCAGAAATATTTCCTGAGATGCTGTTGGGAACACCAGAAAACCCAAAAAGAACAGGTGCATTACTCCCTTGTGCGGCGGCCCCGTGAATATGAGCAGCAGTTGCGGGTGCAGTTAAGCCAATCCAAGATAAATTTACCGTAATCTGATTTTCGGCATCATTGAGTAAAACAGAGCCAATACCAGTCGCAGTTGAATTGTTGGGGATTGTTTCCTGACTTCCTGATAAATTAGCGGAAAATAGACTGAAAGCTTCAGCTTTGTTGGCAAAAGTTAAATTGCTCAAGCAAGCTAAACCTAAACCAAGAGAAAGAATTCCTGTCAAGTGATTGTTTTTCATGATTTTGTAAAGATTTAAAGCAATAATTGTGATTAAAATTCAGGAATCTTGATTAATTTCAAAGTTTTGACGGAACTCAAATTTAAAATTTAAGCATCCTCTTTGGTCGTATAACTTAAATATATATTAGTCATCTAAATTTGTTGAAATTTAATAATCTTAATAATTTAATCTTTTTTTAATCGTCCATTTGCCAAGGTTCCAAGAGATTATTTTCATCAAAAATACGCTTGGGTCGCAATACCACGATCGCCTGACCTAAAATTTCTACATTCGGTGACGATTCAAACCAATCAACTGCGACATTTTCACCTTGATTAATTAAGAAAAATCCATTTTCATGCCATTCTTTCGCCGCTCGATCAATCACCACTAACACAGTTTCGGTTTTATTGGTTAAGGCATCTGATAATTCTTCACCTAAACAGAAAAAAGCAACGGGATCGACTGCTTTTAAAACAACTTGCCAACCAGGTAGCGGCACGATCGCACCTTCGCCTGAATATTGCACCAGACCAAAAGGTTCGATAATATTCAACGGCAGCACTTCATTAATTTGTTCACGGGTTAACGGCCAAGTTCCAGCCACAGGCACTAAACGAGAGAGTTCTTCGTCATTTTCCACGCGATGCAAGGGAATTAGGGGCGCGTTACGGGTTGGTGTGATCGAAAAATCGCTTAATAATTGCTCGATCGCATTGCGGGCAGAAACAGAATGGGCAAATTTTAAACCTTTGGCAATCAGACGGGTTCGAGTTTGCAAATCTTTGGTTTGTCGGGCTGATTTCCAACATTGATAGGCGATCGCGTCCCCAGGATGATCTGTAAATCCTGAAGGCAATTGGGAACATCGCATAAATTCTTGGATGGCTTTCGCTAATTCTTTGGCTCCATCAATGTCAAGATTTTTAGCCTGGGCAGTTTCGGCGGCGGCAGCTCTTCGGGTTTGATTGAGGACTCGAAATTCATATAAAACATCACTTTTTGGCCCCAGAAAATATTTCAAGACAATTTCTGACACATCGGATTTAACCAAACTTTCATAGACTTGGGAGGCGACGATAATTAAATTTTGTTGTATGGTCTGAAAGCCTGTTTTCTCAAAAATAATTTGGGCGGAATAACCTGCTTTTTGCAATCTCTGGCAACCTTTACCCCAATCTACCCAGTTTCCTTCTTTATGCAACAGCGATCGCATTAATTCAGTAGCGACTTCGACCGACAAGGCTTGATGGGATTCAGGTAAATGCTCGTTCATGGAAAAATGACAGGTGACTTTAAAAAAAATAGTAGTTTAGTTTACTTAATTTAATTGTGACATGAGGGCAGACAACTTATCTGGGCTTGGAGCAAAATAACCGTTATTTTCTGTTGTGCTACTGATTGTAGATTTCTGGTTAAAAATAGCAAGCAACTTTGACAAAATTTTTAAGTCTGTTTATTTGTTGTCAAAATTTATTTCCCATTAATTTCTATGGGCATTTTTTCCGAGAAATTTAGCAGAAGTCTTCTCTTGACACTTAAGTTTAAGATGGTAAGACTCGGGTTAAGTATCTGAGTTGTTGTCTGTCAGGTGAAAATACTTATGAAAAAAAATTTTAAAGAGAGTTCGAGAGATATTAATAAGTTTGGCGATCGCCTGAAAAACACTTTTGAAAATTGGCAAAATCATCTCCAAAAAAATCCTCAAAAGTCTACGCTACTAGAAGAAAATCTTGGTCAGCAACAGGAATCTGACTCTTTTAGTAATATTAGTTCTAATCATTCTATTTCAGAGACTGAATCCCCGCAAATTAAGCATCAAACTGAGCAAGTTAAGCAAGAAATAGTCGAGCCTGAAGAAAATAAGCCAACGATTTTTTCTCAAACAAACTATCAAGAAATTATTTCAGAAAAAAAACTTGGTAAAGGTAAAAAAACTTGGTGGATTGGCGGTGGATTGTTGCTGCTTGTTGGGGGAATGATTTTATTTCTACCCAAAGGAATAGACTTGGTAGAAAAACAACAACAGGAAAAAATCACTAAAACCTTAGAAGCCGAAGTAAATCAACCTTCCGAAGTTTTGAAATTGGCAATGCTGTCTCCTGAAAAACGCCCGGGTCAACTCAAGGCGATCGCGGCTCTAGCAGAACCAAGTTTAGAAAGAAGTCGGGCTAGATATTTGTTAGCATCTGATCTATTAAAAATCTATCAAGGCGGTCAGGCTGTTGAGTTATTAGAAAATTTAGAACAAGATTATCCGATGCTCGCACCCTATATTTTGCTAAAAAAGGGCAGAGGTTATGAATTGTCTAATGAAAAAGTTAAGGCGGAAGAAACTTGGCAAGAAATCCTGAAAAAACATCCCGATTCTCCCGTTACAGTGGAAGCTCTGGATTTATTAGGGCGATCCGATCCGAAATATTGGGATCAAGCGATCGCAGATTTTCCTAATCATCCCCGTACACTTGCGATTTTACATCAACGTCTTAAACAAAATCCAGAATCGGTTAAGTTAATGCGTCAGATTGTCAAAGCGGCCCCTGATGATAGCTCAACGCCTGAAATTCGAGCTACTTTGGTGAAAAATTATGCCACTAAATTAACTCCAGAAGATTGGACGGCGATCGCGGATAGTTATTGGCAACAAAGGGATTATGGGAAAGCACTCACTGCCTATGCTAAAGCCAGTCAAACGCCCCAAAATCTCTATCGTTTAGCCCGTTCTCAACAGATTCAAGAACAGAAAACCGACGCAATCAAAAATTTTCAGCTACTCATTCAACGTTATCCCAATCTTCCTGAAACTGCCCAAGCATTACGAAGATTAGCTAGTTTAACTCCTCTTCCAGAAGCGATCGCCTATTTAGATCAACTGATTCAAAAATTTCCTGATGACGCACCGAATGCTCTGCTAAAAAAAGCAAATTTACTCGACAAATCCGATGCAATTGCAGCACAAAAAGCTCGACAAACACTGTTAAAAAAATACTCCACATCAGAAGCGGCTGCGGAATACCGTTGGCAACAAGCTCAAAAAAAAGCAAAAACTGGAGATTTTGTTCAAGCTTGGCAATTGGCTCAAGAATTAGTTCAAGCTAATCCTGATAGCGCGATCGCCCCCAAAGCAACTTTTTGGATCGGTAAATGGGCTCAGCAACTTGGTCGTCCAGATGATGCAAAAACAGCCTTTGAAAATGTGTTAGCTCGTCATCCTCAATCCTATTATGCTTGGCGTGCGGCAGTGCTTTTAGGATGGCAGGTTGGTGATTTTAATAGTGTCCGTTTTTTGAATCCCAATATTGTCATGCCCAAAGCGCGAGCTTATCCACCAGCAGGATCGGCGATGTTTAAAGAACTCTATCTTCTGGGACAAAATAAAGACGCGATCGCCCTTTTTACAGCAGAAACCAGCAATCAAAAAGAACTGGATGTTAATCAACAATTTACCGACTCCCTTTTAAAATTAATTAAAGGCGAAAATCTAGCAGGAATTAACCAAATTTTGAACCTGAGAGATTCCACAAATCCTAATAATAAAAAGCAATGGCAAGCTCTTCGCCAAACACCAGAATATTGGCAAGCATTGTTCCCTTTTCCCTACCAAAAATCTATTCTTAATTGGGCTCAAAAACGTCAACTAAATCCTTTATTAGTGGCATCTTTAATTCGTCAAGAATCCCGCTTTGAAAGTGAAATTCGTTCCCCAGTTGGCGCAACAGGTTTAATGCAAGTTATGCCCACTACAGCTGAATGGATTGCCCCTAAAATTAAGCTTAAAGATTATTCTTTAACCAACGCTCAAGACAATATTAATCTCGGTACTTGGTACTTTCAACATACCCATGAAGAATATAAAAATAATGCAGCTTTAGCGGTTGCTAGTTACAATGCAGGGCCAGGAAATGTCGCCAAATGGTTAAAAGAATATCAAGGAAATGATCCTGATTTATTTATTGAAAACATTCCTTTTTCCGAAACCAAAGGATATGTAGAATCTGTCTTTAGTAATTATTGGAATTATCTGCGAACCTATAATCCAGAGGTGACTCAATTATTATCCCATTTACCCAAATAATCCGAGAGAAACTATTCCAGAAAATTAACTTTTAAAAGTTAAATTAAAAGACAAAATGCCAATGATTAGCAATCTATAAAAATCACGCTGGAAACCAACAAGAAATTTTTTTAATATACTTTTTAGCTAATATATTTGTAATTTCCAACAAAAATCCCTAAAAGTTAGAAATTGCTCGCAAAAACCATCAAGGTTGATTAACCCTAAAAATAACGTTATAATCTGTAACAAAATCAATTACCATCTTTTTCTATGTCGAATCCAGTCCTTCATGCCTTTTTTTTTGGTCGCGCCTTCGCAGAAACCTTGACCGAAAAAATTGAAGATAATCTTACCAATGCCTTGAGTGAATTAGGCAAATTTGATGCAGAGCAACGGGAAAATCTACGTTCCTTCATCGAAGAAGTTCAAGCCAAAGCATCCCAAGATGTAAACAAGGGCAATACCGCGATCGCCACCCTTGACGGATTGGTCTCCCCAGCAGACTTACAAGAAACTCTAGACAAATTGCGTGCCGAAATAGCCAGCCTCAAATCAGAACTCAAAAATCATCGGGAATCTTCTTCCTAAAAAATTATTCAATCCCTGATAAAAACCTCACTTCTTCACTCTAACCACGTGTCCGCCCTATCTTCTTCGACTAACCTTGACCGATCTTTCCCCCTTCTTCCTATGGGTAATATCCCAGGCAAGCGCGTGAATCCATTAGAGACAGAGAAAAAATATCGCTGGAATCAAGAAAGCTATTCAATTCCGCGCCGACGTGTTGATATTTGGCGATTTGTCCTGACCTTGCTTTTTCAATTTTGGCGCAACGGAAAAAAATGGAGCTATTCAGGAGGTTACAGCGAAGAAAAATTAGCCCGAAGACGCAAACAACAAGCTATTTGGATTCGAGAAAGTTTACTGAATTTAGGTCCAACTTTTATTAAAACAGGACAACTTTTCTCCACACGATCCGATATTTTTCCGACTGAATATGTCTATGAACTTTCTAAGCTTCAAGATGAAGTTCCAGCTTTTAGCTACGAACAAGCGGCTGGTTTAATTGAAAAAGAACTAGGAAAATCCCTATCAATTCTTTATCAAAGCTTCGATCCAATCCCGCTTGCCGCCGCTAGCTTAGGACAAGTTCATAAAGCCCAACTCCATACAGGAGAAGAAGTGGTTGTTAAAATCCAACGTCCTGGCTTAAAACAGCTTTTTACGATAGATTTAGCTATCCTCAAAAAAATCGCCCATTACTTCCAAAATCATCCCAAATGGGGAGAAGGCAGAGATTGGCTCGGTATTTATGAAGAATGTTGTCGTATTCTTTGGCAAGAAACTGATTATCTTAAAGAAGGTCGCAATGCAGATACTTTTCGTCGTAATTTTCGGGAAGCTGACTGGGTAAAAGTTCCCCGCGTTTATTGGCGTTATACTTCCACCCGAATTCTCACCTTAGAATATCTACCAGGCATTAAGATCAGTCATTACGAAGCTCTAGAAGCCGCTGGTTTAGATCGTCAAAAATTAGCTAAATTGAGTGCCAAAGCCTATCTGCAACAATTATTAAATGATGGTTTTTTCCACGCCGATCCCCATCCTGGTAATTTGGCAGTCAGTCCTGATGAAGGAGCCTTGATTTTCTATGATTTTGGCATGATGGGAGAAATTGCGCCTATTACCAAAGAAAAGCTGATGGATACTTTTTTTGGAGTTGCGGAAAAAAATGCCGATCGCATTGTCTCTTCCCTCGTCGCATTGGGCGCACTCACCCAAACAGAAGATATGGGGCCAATCCGTCGCTCTATTCAATTTTTGTTGGATAATTTCATGGATAAACCTTTTGAAGAGCAATCGATCGCCAAAATTAGCGATGATCTCTATGAAATTGCTTATGGGCAACCTTTTCGTTTTCCAGCAACTTTTACTTTTGTGATGCGGGCATTTTCAACCCTAGAAGGAGTCGGAAAAGGACTCGATCCTGATTTTAATTTTATGCAAGTCGCTCAACCTTTTGCTATGCAGCTTATGACTAATACAAACAATGGACTGGGTAACAGTCTTTTTGATGAACTCGGACGACAAGCAGCCCAAGTTGGGAATACT
>JANNLO010000181.1:0-10150 GCA_031396835.1 Snowella sp. SOY_38_metabat_116 | reverse complement strand
AGTTTTTTCTGAGAATCTTAGTTACAGTTTATTACAACCAAGGATTGAGCGGCATTCCGTCCGAATCTTTACAGTATAAGAGTTACAAGCGATACATTACTAAACCTTATCGATCAAGTGTTAAGAAGTGCTGAATGTGGGTTTTACATGAAATATCAACTTTCCATTAGAGTATTTTATCGGGACTTTTTTCGTTGCTTGTGGTGCTTCCTTAGAAGAATATTAAAAACTTGTCAAATTGTGATGTGAAAAGGTGACTTTTAAAATCAAGTTATTAGTGCGATTAAAATTGTCAATCGGCGATCGCTTTTTTGTGGAGAAATGATGAAAAAAGGCGATTTATCAAGACCTGAATGTTAGAATAAAGTACAGCAATTCTCATTATGAGAATGATTCTCATGAATCTATCGCTTTGCAATGCCTGAAACCCTCATTCTATCGTTGACCTGTTTAACTGTATTGGTAAATTTGACAAGTTTTTATAGTACAAGTGTTTTAAAATGAGAATTGCTGATTAATAGGCGATCGCGTTGACGAGATTTTAAGAGAAATCCGAATATTTTTAGTCAAATAGATCACTGTGACTACCTGTTCTAACCAAAATCAACTCAGTTTCTGTGAATTGATAAATCAACAACCAATCGGGTTCAATATGACATTCCCAATAAGCAGACCAATTGCCTATTAAGCGATGATTAGGATAACGAACTTCGAGATTGTTTCCAGATTGCAAAATATTCACAACATTTTCCATTTTGTTTATATCCTTTCCCCTTTTGCTGACTCGTTTTAAATCCTTTTTAAACTGACTGCTGACAACAACTTTAAACAACTCATACCTTCAACTCTTGACGAAGTTGAGCAAAACTTGAATGGCTTGTTAAACCATCATTATTTTCTATCATTTCTATCGCTTCGACGGTTTCACTATTTAAGCTTTTTTGAATAAAATAAATGTCTTTCGTTAACGCCACTTGACGATAAAACAACTCTATCGCTTCACTTTTTGTCATACCAAACTGCTCAAAAATCGCCTCAGCCATCGTTTTGATATTAGATTCGACAGAAATATTAATTAACTCTTGTTCTTGCATAAGACCGATATACTCTTAAGTAAAAGCTCGTTTTGTCATCATTATAAGGGCGATCACGGTATTCCGTAACTTGTTTTTCGGCGATCGCGCGGTTTAGAATAATTTTGTGAGAAGGCGATCTCTCTTCTTTATTTTCAAAGAGCGATCGCATTTTTAATGAATAATGGACAATTGACAATGGATAATTATCAACTAATCCGCGATCGCATCAAACCGTGAGTCTTTTTTCGTTTGATCTCTAGTCGCACATCGCGTTAATTAGTTTTAAGATGTTCTTTAATATCTGTGAAAGCTTTTCCTATGACTCAACTTGAAACCTATGTCCGCATGGCAGAAAATGAATTGACTGAATATAGTAGTGAAGCTCGAAAAATCGAAAAACTTCGTCGTAAGTTTGCTCTAGCTCTTAACTATAAACAGCAACAACAACTTAAGGATGAGTTACTAGAAATTATGCCGAAGGGAATTTTGCCTAAATTAGTAGAAGAAAATCGGCAAACGGTTGCTCTACCTTTCTGGGGTATTGCTGGTTTGGGTTTATTGTTTGGAATTTCTCTGCAACAACCCTTAGATTTTCTGGCTGTGGCGATCGCGTTACCTTTAGCAATTCAAATTCAACGTTGGGGCTGGCAATTAGAGGCAAAGCGTTTGGTTCTCAAAACTTTTGATGAGTTGGAGCAACGCCTTAAAAATCCTAATTTAATCACTTAATTGATAAGTTTAAAACTCAATCAAGCTGAGATTATTTCTTAATTGATTGGGATAAATTATCTTTGTTTTGTGTTTTCAGAATTACTTACTCTTAAAATTTTCTTATGACTCATCGTACTTGGTTTAAAGGATTATTCGCGGTTTTAATCTCAGTTTTGTTATGGATTAATCATTCTGCTCCTGTTTTTGCGCTTGGAGGAATTCAGCCAACAATAGGAGAACCTGCGCCGCAATTTACACTTCCGACAAATTCTGATAATGGAAAAATTTCCCTAGCAGATTATCAAGGAAAATGGGTGGTTCTTTATTTTTATCCTGCTGATTTTACTTCTGGTTGTACTTTAGAAGCGCAACGTTTCCAAAAAGATTTACCAAAATATCAAGAACGCAATGTGCAAATTTTGGGAGTTAGTGCCGATGATGTAAATTCTCATGCTGAATTTTGCGATTCTGAGGGATTAAAATTCCCACTTTTAGCGGATACTAATGGCAAAGTGAGTAAAGCTTATGGTTCTTGGTTGGGTTTCGTTTCTTTGCGCCACACTTATCTAATTGATCCTAATGGCATTTTGCGCGATCGCTTTTTAGGTGTTCAGCCCGCCATCCACAGTGCAGAAGTTTTAGCTAGGTTGGATGAAATTCGGGCAACTAATTCTTAATATTCAGCAATGTTTTTTCATGTTCATGATTTTTTCTTGATCTTGAGATATTTTTCTCAACAAGATTTTATGAAAAAAGCGAACTAAATCTTGATTTTGATTAATGTTACGAAAGCTTAATACTTAAGATTATTAGTCAAATCATTGCTGGATCAGGTTTTTAGGATTTAGAAAAATATTTGCAAGGGAGGTGATAGGAAAATGATGAGTCGTGGGTAAGTTACAAATAGAAGGGTTAAAACACCCACCCACCCCAAACTATTAAAGGAAGAAATCGCTATGAATAGTAACTTTACCTTCAAACTCCTCTCTCACCTCAAAGCTAAAAAAGCGGATCAAGGTTTCACTCTTATTGAATTATTGGTTGTTGTTATCATCATCGGTGTATTAGCAGCCGTCGCTCTACCTAACCTCTTAGGACAAGTTGGTAAAGCACGGGAAACAGAAGCCAAAAACGCAATGGGAACCATCAACCGCACCCAACAATCATTCCACTTTGAAAAAGCTAAATTCAGTCCTACCTTCACGAACGCTCAACTTCAGGCCAATAATGAGCTAGGTGTTATTATTCCCGCCAGTAAATATTATACCTTCACTGCAACTGGTGCTGACTCACCAACGACTGCCACCTCCACCGCAATTGGCATTGATACAGCTTCAGCCGCCGATAATGGTGCGTCTCAGGGTACTCGCAACTATGACGGTGCCATTGTTTTTACGCCTGCTACTGGTAATTATGCTTCAGTTCTCTGTCAAGCCAATGTAGCTGGTACTCCAGGAAGTGCTCCTGACGGTACTGCGACGGGTTGTGCGACTGGTACAAAAGTCCAGTAATACTTGTTCTATCCAATTTTTTTCATTCTCCTTCGGTTAATCTGCTAGTCAGTTTGTTAACTGCGGGGGAATTTTCTTTTATTCAAAACCTATAAATTTTGTGGGCATTGCTGATTTGGGATAAAAATCGTTTTTATGTGCAAATTTTAAAACCCAGACTCAATCTAAATTTTTGATATATTCAAGATTAGCCTTCATACTTTGATTAAGCAACTCCATTTTGTAATCGGTTTTCTTGAAAAAACTATGTAATATTTTTTAGTGTGGTTATTTAGAAATGAAGTTCTCACAAAGTCAGCTTATTCATCAATTCCCTATTCTCTTACTTAGACAGAGAAAGAATGGATTTACTTTGATCGAACTCATTGTTGTCATGGTTATTATTTCAATACTTTCTGCCGTTGCAATTCCCGCTTTTTATGGGCAGATTGGTAAAGCAAGAGAAGCAGAAGTTCAACAAAAACTAGGTGCTATGGCGCGTTCCCAACAAGGCTATCATTATGAAAAAGGCCAGTTCGCTCCGACTGTTAATACTCTGAATCTGAGTGATGGATTAATTACTTCCCCTTATTATGATTTTCTTGATCCTGCTTTAGGCGATATAGATGCAACGAAAGTCAAGCATAGAGCTATTGCCAAAGATTCTGAAAAAGACCAAACGCGAAATTATGCGATCGGAGTTTATTTTGATGGAGGAGCTTACAGACGATCTACTTGCCAGGCAACTAAGATTAGTGATCCCGTAAATGTGGGGAACGATCCTTTTGAGCCTTGCACGGATAATGGTAATAAGATTCAATAGTTATTGCTTGAAAATAATAGAACTTTTTATTCCTTTATGAAAATCATTCATATCCTAATAACATCATTAAGTATCGGCGTATCATTAGCGGGAGTAATATTTTTACAGGAAAAATCTCTGCAACAAAACTCACAAACTCCATCGGAATTATATAAAGCAGAAGCAAAAGCCGATCAAGTTTTTTTGGATATACAATCTAGAACGCCGACTTTGGGATTTGGTAATATTCTGGCAGACTGGAATTTATTAAAATTTATTCAATATTTTGGAGATACTTCAGCGAGGAAACAAACAGATTACGAATTAATTCCCCAGTTTTTTCAAACCATAGTCAAAAACGATCCCCGATTCACCCAAGCATTGCTGATACTTTCTAGCGCAAATTCTCTTTATGCCCTTAGTCCAAAAATAACTGTTGAATTGTTAAATCAAGCATTAGAAAAAATATCTCCCCAAAAAGATCCTCTAGCTCCCTATGTCTGGACGTATAAAGGAGTTGATGAAATGTTATTTCTGGGAGATATTAAAGCAGCCCAAAATTCCTATGAAATGGCGGCTAAATGGGCTTTAGAAAGAGGAGGAGAAGAGGGAAAAGCTGTTGCTAAACGTAATTCTGAAACTGCCACCTTTTTAGCCACAAATCCTAATAGTAAAAAAGCTCGCGCTGCGGCTTGGATGAGTATTATGGGTAATGCCATTAATGAAGAAACTAAACAAAGAGCGATCAAAGAAATTATTGCATTAGGTGGGAAAGTCAATATTACTAATAATGGAGAATTAGCCATTACCTTTCCCGAAAAAGATTAAAAGCTATTTATATTTTAATTAGGTTTGTTCCAATAAAATATAGCTAAAAGTTTCTAGTTTTGTTAACAATTCACTAACTTCTAAAATGCCTTGCTCCTCCGTTTTTGGTTCTAAAGTATCGGGAGACAAAGGTTGAATAGTTAGCCAACGATTTACCAATTTCATAAAAGGTTGAGGAGAATCCCACAGAGGTAATAAACAAGCAATTAAAGTGCTATCTACAGTGACAGTTGTAAGAGTCGGTAATTTGATATATTTACTAAACTCAAACTCTTGACGCTGAGAAATAGCGGTTAAAACATTAGACTTAATCGCAGCTATTTGTAAAACAGGATGTAAATGCACTAAACAATTCAGCAACAGATCTCGCTCCCAATTAATAGGAGAAAGAGGAAAAGTCTGTTCATTTTTCTGCACACACCAAAAATCCATTAAACGGTGGATAGGCTGCATTAATTCAAACAAATGCAATTTTTCTGCTTCCGTCGCAGACTCCAAACCTAATTGCCAAAATAGGGGTAAATTATTGGGTTCTTGAAAAAGTTCGGCTATATCCCAATGTCGCCAGTTAACCATACTAAGAAAATCTAAGTTAGCTAACTCTAAAAAATCAAAAAGTTGATTGAAATTATAGCCTTTATCACCTCGCAAAAGATAATTTACCATAACCCATTCATCCATTTTTTTCGCTTTAGATGTAGGATCAGAGGATTTAAGTTTAACATTTTGAAAATCTTGATAATAAGCTCTCATTCTAATGTTATCTTTCAGACTTTCAACAGTTTCTTTAACAACTTCAATGGCATTTTCTGTGGATTCATTATCTAATATATTTAAAAATTTAAAAAGCTCTTGATTTCGATAATATTCAATGCGTTGATAATAGTTATGAAGATTAGCTCGAATGATTCCATCTGGAGTTAGTAGCGATTGAAATTTTTGTAACATTTCCCCTGGATTAGGCAGGAGATAAAGCACTTCATCGCAGTTAATATAATCAAATTGGTATCCCAAGGATTGAATATCATCTAAAGAACAAGCATAAAATTCAGCATTATTAAATTGATGATAAGCAAAACGCTGACGGGCTAATTCTATGGATTTTTCCGAGATATCCACTCCAATAATTTTTGCTCCAGGGTTAGCTAATGCTAAAACTAAAGCTTGCATTCCACTACCGCAGCCAGCATCTAAAATTATTTTATCTTTGGTATTAACAACTTTTTGATACCGTAAATAATAGGGTGTTGTTAAACTATGAATAAATAATAGTTCTGGGTTAGCGGGTAAAAGTTCTATGTCTGATTCGGGATAAGGTAAAAAATCATACTGTTGACGAATTTTATCTATGTCTGTTTGTTGGTCTTCGATGGTCATAGTTATCCTTAGTATTGGAAAAATTTAATTAACAATTATAATCGCTGAAACTATTGTAAAACATTTTTTATGTTAGGATTTTTGTTGAAATGAATCAAGAAAAATGGAGTCGAGCAATGCACGCGATCGCCTGGTTAGATGAAGCTTATCAATATCTTTTGCAAGGTCAGTATGATCAGGTTGCGGCATTTTATGAAAGGCTTCTGGAAGACGAACCAGAAATCATTGAGCATTATTGGCATTTAGGTTTAGCTTATCTATTGCAAGGTCAGGAAGAACAAGCACAAGTAACCTGGTTTTTTGCCCTCAACCAAGAAATAGACAGTGAATTAAAGACAGAAGCATTAATTGATATTTTGATAAAAGAGTCAACAAGACAAGAAAAGCTAGAGAAATATGAACTTACTTGGCGACTTCGAGGGAATATTCAAGAGCTAGAACCCGATAATTTGAATAACCTCATAAACTTTATTCGCTTGGAGGCAATGTTAAAGCTTGCTGTTTCGATAACTATTGAAAGCACTCAAGTTATTGAACTATTACTTAAAGAAGATGTGGAAAAGTTGCCATCCGAACTTATCATCGAAACCTTGAATCAGGTGTTATATATTGTCAGTGAAGAAAGTGTTGATTTTGCTCGCGCTTGTCTAACGCATTCTAGTAATTCGTTCAATGTGGTTGAGGCGATCGCCAAGGTTGCCAAAAAGTTAAATCTTGTGGATAATTTAGTCTCTTATCCCGTTGATCTGATTAACGTATGTCGTGAAAAATATCCCGATGATTTGTCTTTAATGCGATCGCTTTTTGTCTTCTATTCTGATGATATTCAGTATTATGAAAAAGCCCTAGAAATTGCCAAAGAATTTTTGAATAAGAGTCAAACTACTTCGGCACGTACTTTCGCCTTTCGTCAATTTTTATATCTTTACTTAAGAAATTATAATTGGGATGAGGCAATGCTTATCGCTCCAAATTATATTCAAGAAATTAGTCAATTTGCCACTAAAAATTCATCTATTGAGGGATTCATCGCTAGTGTCCTTCCGATGCTACCCCATAACTTGCTGAACTTGCAAGACAACCCTCGCTTTAATCGTTATATTTTTAATCAGTTTAATCGTAATTTTCAGGATATTACCCTTAAACTAGGAGCAATTGGTTTTCAATATCATTCGTATCCTAATGTTTTAACAAAAGATCGCCCCTTAAGAATTGGCTATATTGGGCATACCTTTAGACATCACTCGGTGGGTTGGTTATGTCGTTGGCTGATGGCATACCATGATACCAGTCAATTTGAAGTCTTTATCTATTCTTTGACTCATTATGTAGATGACATGACTGAACAGTGGTTTATCAAAAATAGCACCCAATTTTATAGCTATTCCAAAGATACTTTTTATGAAGATATTGTTCAGCAAATTCGAGATGACAGAATTGACATTTTGATAGATGTTGACAGCATAACTTTAACCTCAACTTGTGAAGTTCTAGTGCATAAATCTGCCCCGATTCAAGTGACTTGGTTGGGACTAGATGCTAGTGGTATCCCTGCTATAGATTATTTTATTGCTGATCCCTATGTTTTACCTGATGATGCCCAAGATTACTACTCAGAAAAAATCTGGCGTTTACCTCATACTTATTTAGGAATTGATGGTTTTGAAGTGGGAGTTCCAACCCTTACCAGGGATAGTCTTGGTATCGAAAAAGATGCCATTATTTTTATGAATATTCAAGGTACACTTAAGCTTCATCCTGATATTCTGCGCTTGCAAATGCGAATAGTAAAAAATGTTCCCAACAGTTATTTATTAGTTAAAGGAAAAAATAATCAACCTTTTTTCCAACAACTTTATGCTCGATTAGCCGCAGAAGAAGGAATCGAAGTTAACCGTCTTCGTTTTGTTGGCAATACTCCAACGGCCCTAGAGCATCGCGCAAATTTAGGCATTGCTGATGTTGTGTTAGACACTTATCCTTATAACGGTGCAACCACCACTTTAGAAACTCTCTGGATGGAAATCCCTTTAGTGACAAAAGTAGGAGAACAATTTGCCGCTCGTAATAGTTACACTTTTATGATAAATGCAGGTATCACAGAAGGAATTGCCTGGAGTGATGAAGAATATGTCGAATGGGGAATTAAACTGGGAACTGATCAAAATCTGAGGAAAGAAGTTAGTGATAAATTAAGAAAAGGGAAGAAAACCTCACCTTTATGGAATGGCAAACAATTTGCCCAAGAGATGGAAAATGCTTATAGACAAATGTGGGAAATTTATGTTAGAGAAAACCAAGAATAAAGGCAAAACAAGTGAAATTTATTAACTACTAATTTCCAATTTACCTAAGATAATTAGACTTTCTAAATCCTCTTCTGCATTTGCAAGATACTGTCACCCATTCATCATCACCTTCTAAAACTTTCAGGGAAGTATTATCTGATAATTGCCATTGACTGCCAGGAATATTCAGGATTCCGATTTTTTTACTTCCAGCATTTTCTAAATCTTGATAAGTTTTGCTCGCATCTTCAGCTTTAATGAGAATATCAAGATCTAACGTCATTCTTTCTGGCATATAAAGCCTTGTCGCCACACCGCCAACTATAACAAAGGGAGCTTGTTTTAGGATTAAATTTAAGGCGTTGCTGATTTGAACTATGAATTCTCCTTTGTCTCATTTGAAAAAGCTAATCTCAAACTGATTTTTGGATATGTGCAAAATCATCATTCATCTTTTGATTCACCAACGCCAAATTAGACTTTCTAGATCCTCATTCCCCTTTGGCAGACATTGTTTTATAACTTATTTTTTAGGATACCAAGTATCATTAAGTAACTGTTCTAAAGAATAGGGACAATGAGCAAGAAATAGCTTTTGATGTAATCCTGTTTTTTGAATAACCACTCTCCTTGAAACATTGTAAATGCTTTCCAATTCCTGATTTAATTTATTGTTTAATGTAGTCGTTAAGTTGTTATTTAAATCGTCTCGAAAAGCGATTATTTCCCCCATCCAATGACGATGGTTTAGAGCATATTCTTCTTGCCAATGTTCTAGCAATAAAAGATGAATGATAATTTGTCTTAATAGACTTCTGACTTTATTAAAACTATTTTTCCCCAAGCCTTCTAACTCCTCAATTAAATTTTCTAAATCTAAGCTATTGAAGTCATTATTTTTTAATAGTTTTAGCGTTTCTTGTAACCAGAGATAATCGTCAATTTCATATAATTTTTGTAGTCGATTCTTTGTTAGAGTAACCATAAATATAAATCCTAATTTATCTGGATTACAAAAAGAAACAATGCTCTATTCTAATCGTGTTCAAATGTGCCGCGAAGTCAAGAATTTTCCTCCAAACTAACACAATTTAACTAGGTTATTTAAATAAAACAGTTTTTAATCCCGATTTAGTTACCAATCTCTAGTTTGCCCAACAAAATCAGACTTTCTAGATCCTCCATTGCCGTTGAAAGATGAGCCATCGGTTGCATAATTGGGGTTGCTCACTGTTTCTGTTGCCCAAAAACCCTTATTAACGATGTTGTAACAGGCAAAATCAAAGTCATTGAATAACTACCAAATTCGATTTACGCCATAAAAATCAAACTTCTCGTCAACACTAACAATTTGCAAATCTGTATTCATAGATTGAGCAATTAACATCCGATCAAACGGATCACGATGGTGAACAGGAAGACTATGAAGAGCATAAATATGAGAAAGAGAGAGGGTTATTGACATACTCACCGACCTAAAGGTACGGTGATTCTTGACGCTTCAACGGGAACCGCTACCGAAGTAGTCTTACAATCCCTCTGCATCCGTTTAAGGTCGTGGCGATATCCCATCCCGAC
>JANNLO010000178.1:0-1541 GCA_031396835.1 Snowella sp. SOY_38_metabat_116 | reverse complement strand
AGTTTTTTCTGAGAATTTTAGTTACAATTTATTACAACCAAGGATTGAGCGGCATTCCGTCCGAATCTTTACAGTATAAGGGTTACAAGCGATACATTACTAAGACTTATCGATCAAATGTTAAGAAGTGCTGAATGTGGAATACAGAATGGGTTTCAAGGATTTTATGAAAATCGCTGGAGTGCTTGCGTTGTAAGGGTTTCAAGGTTTTTTGAGCTTATTACCCAACAACTCTATTTCTGATTCCCAAAAAGAGAATTTATCTTTGCATTCATATTGTCTATACTATTGATAAAACTTTCTATTTCAAATTTTACACCACTTTTTCTGTCAGAATAAAGTTTAATCACTACTAACAAAACAATCCCAATAGATGTTCGATATGGAAGTAAACAAAGTATCAAAAACTTGATAAATTCTATTATCTTGCTTAATATTAAGTACGGGAAGTCCATCATTTCATTGGGCTGTGGATATAGCTTTTTTGCTACTTTTGCAAGCGATTTTTCTTTTTCTATAAGTGGATTTGTATGAGATTTAATTATTTCATTAATTTTATTCTGGTAAAGTGTCGAATCCTCTGCATCTTTTGCGAATGCAAAAACATATCTCAGCTTTGCATTGTGACTGTCAAAGAAATAATCCTGTAGTTCAGGAGGATAAATCAAAAATTTATTTTGAGATTTACTATCATTTTTGATAAAGTATTGGAAAAACTCTTCCATACGCAGAGGGTCATCTACGTAAGCCTTGATTGTTCCGTTAGCTAAAGCATCATTTAATTCACTATCATTTTTGTATAGCACGTAGTTTTTAAAACCTTCTTCATCAAGTATTTTAACTACATTTATTCGTTTTTCAAATAGGCCAATCTTTATACTATTTTTTATCTTATCAGTCAAAATTGTTTTAGAAACAGTTTTCTTGTCAGTTACTTCGTCAAACGATTCTTTGTTAATTAACAACTTGAGTCCAGTCTCAAAAAATGTATTTGAATAAAGGATTTTTTTATTTGGAGCAGTATTAATACGAATCTCTGAGCCACAATCAATTTGAGTTTTTCCTGTTTCTAAACCGTTGTAACTCGGATAAAGTTCATTATCTAAATCATAATTATCAATAACTTTTACTGTAATATTAGGAATCTGATCTTCCTGTTTCAAACTGTTCTTCATTGGTCCCAAAAGATCCCTGCAATAATTTTCGACTACAGTTGTAACTCCAGTGTTAATTTTAGTGCCATCAGAAGAGTCTATGTAACGTTTTCTAATTCCTACGATCAACTCTCTTTTTGGAGATAATGCTTGTGAATAGCTATTAACCCGCATTCAGCAGGTTATTTAAGACAAAAAATAATATTGCCGAGAAGAGGAACCAAGAAACTGCAAAATCAAATTTTGTTGGCTCAATAGGTGTTTCGGGGAGTTAAGCAAGTAGATTTTGTAACAAAGAACTCAACAAGGCTTTGCCACGCTTTTTTGAATTATGGACAAACTCAAAGAAACCCAGATATAAAGGCAGTTTTTCCTGAGAAATTCCCC
>JANNLO010000177.1:0-1790 GCA_031396835.1 Snowella sp. SOY_38_metabat_116 | reverse complement strand
CTCATGAGTCTATCGTGTTGCAATGCCTGAAACCCTCATTCTATCGTTGACCTGTTTAACTGTATTGGTAAATTTGACAAGCTTTTATAGTACAAATGTTTTAAAATGAGAATTGCTGATAGGAAAGGGTTACTAAAGCCGTGAACTTTGATTTAAGCTGAAATTAATAATGTTTTTGTTCGATTGGTTAATCGTTAACTTGTTAGGACAGCTTCAGAAACTGTCTGTACGGGGTTTCAGCTATAGAAAAAGAGTTCGCTTCTTTTTGACTTTAGTGGCACTTTTTAGGTAATTCCCAGAAAAGCTTGTTAGGTTCTCCATTCGATTTCCTCTTTAAATCAGATTGAATATTGCTAGATTTGGTGGCAAAGCAAGGCATTTCTCTACGTTGTGTTGTTTTTAAACTTAAACCATTCTAAAAGCGACCTTTGATTAAGTGATTAATGGCAATACTTAGCTGTTTTCAGCAGAAATCGGTGAATTTTATGAACAAATCCTCCATTTCCTAACCTGGGATTGCTGTAAGGGGTTAAGAATGGCGGTTAAAACTAAAAAAAAAAGATTTTAGCGAGAAAATACTCAGTTATCGGTTTTTTTGTGGGGTGAGTACCGAAGGAAAAAAATGCAGAAAGTTGCCTATGCCGCGATTATCATCTATAATAAGATTAATCGCGGTGAAGAAATTCCTGCGGCGGCATCCATGATTCAAGATGCAAGCCCCAATAAAAAAAATTCTATAATTTAGTTTTATCTCTCTAGTTCGTAACCTCCTTTGATTCGAGTGTCCCAAAAGCACAGAAGAATCTTGAAATCGAATGATAGTCGTCCTTTAGATTGCTGGCAGATGGACGGCTTTCTGCTTTCAGGGTTCTTTTTGTCTGTTGTTTGTGGGGTTGGCATATTTGGTATAGGACTTGGTACAGTCCAGAATAGTTCTCAGTGTAGCTTGAAAAACCTACAAAGGAAACAGACAGAAGGGGCGAAAAGTGGCAAACTTAATTTAGTCCTAGACCCCTGACAGGCTAAAGACTCGAAGATTGGATGAAAAACAAGCTATGATCGACGGAAACTTTTATCTAGTGAATTTTCCTAATTGTTGGATCTGCTCTCCTTGTTATGATGTGCAGTATCAGAGACCCTAGAAATCCTCTGAATAATGCTTCAAAACGCTTTATGCCCAATTTATATATTATTAGTGGTGCCAATGGCTCAGGTAAAACCACCACTGCCAAGCAAATTTTACCCTAATTTCTCAATGTCTATGAATACCTCAACGCGGATGAAATTGCGGCGGGATTATCTCCTTTTAGACCTGAATCTGTGGCTATTCAAGCGGGAAAGCTGATGTTAAAAAGACTCAACTATTTTGTTGAGCATCAAACAGATTTTGCCTTTGAAACGACTCTTTCTGGACTAAACTATCTTCGTTTTCTCAAGAAATGCCAAACCCAAAATTATCAAATCAATCTTATCTACTTTTGGTTGCATAGCCCTGATTTAGCGATCACCAGAGTCCGTCAACGAGTTGCCAGTGGAGGTCATAATATCCCCAAAGAAACTGTCATCCGCCGTTATTATCGAGGTCAAAGAAATCTGATTCAATCTTATCTTCCCCTTTGCCAGACTTGGATTATTTACGATAACTCAACTCCACATTCAGCACTTCTTAACATTTGATCGATAAGTCTTAGTAATGTATCGCTTGTAACCCTTATACTGTAAAGATTCGGACGGAATGCCGCTCAATCCTTGGTTGTAATAAATTGTAACTAAAATTCTCAGAAAAAACT
>JANNLO010000167.1:0-1957 GCA_031396835.1 Snowella sp. SOY_38_metabat_116 | reverse complement strand
TCAGCACTTCTTAACACTTGATCGATAAGGTTTAGTAATGTATCGCTTGTAACTCTTATACTGTAAAGATTCGGACGGAATGCCGCTCAATCCTTGGTTGTAATAAACTGTAACTAAGATTCTCAGAAAAAACTGATAATTAAGAAGTCTTATCAATATGAAGTTCTCAAATGAAGGTTTTTCGTAAAAAGGCTTTTGGTTCGGTTAAGAAATAAAAAGATATATTGAGAGGTACTGAATGTGGGGTAAAAATGACGTTAGTGAATTTTACTGAATAAAGTCCAAGTTCTAATTAATCTTTTTTGACAACACCTCGTGAATACTGACTCTTTTCTCAAAATCACTTTCCTTACTCTAGTGAGTCTTGGCTTGATATTAAATCAACCATTATCTGCCTCAACTGTCGTGGCGGAATACGCAATAGTCAATAAAATTCCTTCTAATGTTCGATCTGAACCTAATGGAAAAATTATCTGTCGTATTATCAAAAAACTCACAATTTCTGTGTATCATTTTACAAGTGGTGTAAACGGGTTAGGTAGTCCAAAAAATGGTTGGTATTCAACTAGTGCCTGCGGAAAAGAGCAAATAGGATGGATTCACCAATCACGAATCTTACTTACGGGAAAATACCATTCAGCCCCTTAGCCAATATAAGGTTTACTAAATTTATCCTGCTGTCTTGCTTCTCGTGGGATAAGTTTTTCTGAACATCACAAGTAAAATTTTGTAGTTGATTGACACGACCAAGATTAGGCATTAGATTTTTAAGGTTTTATGGGCATTGCCACCCCACTAAATACACCAAATTAGCCGTATCAATCCACTTAAAAAGAGCCAATCGCACTATTTTCTACTACCCTAATACTCCCCCCGCCTGTTTAAATAGTTGTTCTACTTCGCGTATTGTAGGTGTACGCTGACCACGATAACGAGCTGGTGGTAAAGAAGCCCACTCCCAGCTTAGGATGTCACAGGCTGCCTCGATTTTTCCTCGTTCTATCTCATCTAATGCACCTCGTCGTTTAATGAGTTGAATAGCGGCTTTGTCTTGATTTGCAGGAGAAAAATCTTTCAAGCCTAGTTTTTTGGCAACTTCATCCCAAGTTGTGTTCAGAAATTGGTATCGCCCTGCGGCCGTTGAGCATAAACCGCCTGAACATATAACCACACGAGGATGATCGGCAAAACTAGAAAATGTCCGACCAGTGAACATGATGTTATATCCTGTCCTTGCACCATCTCCAATACTTCGATCTGTCCCCTCTGTCCAAGCAATGACATCTAAGAAAGCCATGACTTGTTTGCTTCCTGAAGGTGAAGTAACAGGCGGCGTGGGATCGTTAATTTGAACGTGGGGCTGGAAAACGTACCAATTGAAAAAGCCTCCTTGGGGAGATTTGAGTTCAAATTCCCAGTGATTCTTGGAAGCTGGTCGATACCAGTTGATACCAATCTTTTCGCCTTTTTCCAAATCAAACTTTTCTCCAGGATTGTCAATATCCGTGCTATCGATCGTAAGTCGCTTGATCACGGTATCTTGAAGAGCGGTAAGGCTTAATTCTGCCATTTAATTTCTCCTTATTGTTAAATATCGATTCCTAAATTATAAGACGATCACAGTGGTCATTTTCTGAATTTTGTGATTCCGTTTTTGATACTTTTTCCCCTATCGAAAGCTGCTTCACAAAACAAAAATCTCTTGCACAGCAAGACTTATAGCCTCTTAACAAATCTTCAAAATTACTGCACAATTTGAGGATGATTTTTTCTGAAACCGACTGAAACTTGTCACAAAATGGGGCAACACTACCATCCATTGGTGTCAACTTAAAGGGACGGGTTCCCAAATTTGCCGATTGAGAGCAGCTTTTTCTCGATGTCGCTTTCTCTCGGCTTTAACCAAACCAAATAACTTGGCACGTTCAGCCAGATAGCTTACAGTGTCAGGCTTTTC
>JANNLO010000166.1:0-5392 GCA_031396835.1 Snowella sp. SOY_38_metabat_116 | reverse complement strand
TCAGCACTTCTTAACACTTGATCGATAAGGTTTAGTAATGTATCGCTTGTAACTCTTATACTGTAAAGATTCGGACGGAATGCCGCTCAATCCTTGGTTGTAATAAACTGTAACTAAGATTCTCAGAAAAAACTGATAATTGAGAATTCTTATCAATATGAAGTTCTCAAATGAAGGTTTTTCGTAAAAAGGCTTTTGGTTCGGTTAAGAAATAAAAAGATATATTGAGAGGTACTGAATGTGGGTTAAAGAGAAACAGTTTTTCTGAGTAGTTATTAGAAAGGGAAATAATAACATTCGCTTAAAATAGAATCTATAAAAATCATTACTTACGGCACATTCCCTTTGAACCACTGGGTAATATCGAGAAATGGGCGATCGCTTGCGAATTACTCTTCTATCTTAGGATTCTTCACTTCATAATAAATCCGACGACCATAGAGTTCTGTGACCCATCCCAAATGTTCTGTTATCCAATTATTCAACGAGTCTTCTCGGTAACGCCAACCCCAATTCCCATCAGCTTTGCCTGGTAAATTCATACGAGAATCATTGCCTAATCCTAAAATATCTTGTAGAGGAAAAATCGCTACATTAGCGACCGATGCCATCGCTAAACGAATTAGTGACCAATGAATTCCTTCATTACAAACACAACCTAAATAATCTACTACTCGTTTTTGTTCTTCTGCCGATCGCGCATTAAACCAACCTACTGTTGTATCGTTGTCGTGCGTTCCTGTATAAACTACCGCATTATGATTTGTGAAATTAAATGGTAGAAAAGGATTTTCTCGGTCTGAATCGAAGGCAAAATGCAGAACTTTCATTCCAGGAAAACCAAAATCATCTCGTAATGCTTCTACTCCAGGCGTAATTACTCCCAGATCTTCCGCGACAATGGGTAAATTTTCGCCTAAATTTGTCTTGAGAGCCGTTAAAAAAGCACGCCCAGGCGCATCAACCCATTCTCCATTAATGGCGTTTTTCTCTCCTTCAGGAACTGCCCAAAATGCGTCAAAACCTCGAAAATGATCAATTCTTACAATATTTACATACTGCAAAATCGCTTTAAATCGTTGTATCCACCAAGAAAAATCTGTTTCTGCTAATTTTTCCCAATTATAAACAGGATTTCCCCATAATTGACCAGTTTCACTAAAATAATCAGGAGGAACTCCTGCCATTAATTCCGCTTCCCCTGTGGCTTCATTCAAACAGAAAATATCAGGATTTGCCCAAACATCGCAACTATCATGGGCGACGTAGATGGGAATATCTCCAAAAATATAAATATTCTTGTTGTTAGCATAATTTTTCAACTCATTCCACTGACGAAAAACGATAAATTGTAGAAATTGATGATAAAAAATAGTCTCTTTCAGTCGTTCTTTCCAATTGCTTAAAATGTCGGGTTGACGCTGAGCTAAATCTGTTTCCCAACTATTCCAACTCGCGCCTGAATGAAATTCTTTTAGAGCCATAAATAGTGCATAATCTTCTAACCAATAATGCTGAGTCTGACAAAATTCATTAAAATCCGTCTTTAAGGTTTTTGAAACGTGATTTTGAAAATTATCACAGGCTTTTTTAAATAGAGGGAATTTGACTTGTTTCACTTGCTCAAAGTCAATATTGTCTAGGGGAAAAGCGGGGAGATTCTCCAAATCTTTTTTTTCTAATAATTTTTCTGTTATCAGTTTTTCGGGGCTAATAAGTAAAGGATTGATCGCCAAAGCTGAATAACTGAGATAGGGAGAATTTCCGTAACCAGTTGGCCCTAAAGGAAGAATTTGCCAAATGCTTTGATTGCTGGCGGATAAAAAATCAACAAAATTATAGGCAGCTTCTCCTAGATCTCCAATTCCAAAACGATTAGGAAGAGAAGTTGGATGTAATAAAATTCCACTAGCGCGTTTATCTAACATATTTTAAAAGTCCTTTAGCTATAAAATTTGATCTGAGTTTTGTGTGTAATTTAAGTTTACATAATTGGCGATCGCATTCAAGTTTTTTATTCTTTTTAATTTTACTTTAATTTATTAGGTATTAATTTAGCAATATTTATTAGTTGCTCAATGGATTTTAATTTCTAATTTAGATTAACAATAACTTGACCAATTAATTCATCTTTTTCCAATTCTAATAGGCGATCGCCCACTCCATCTTTTGTCCAAATATTAAATGCTTGACTAGACAAAGAAATTTGACGATTACAATTAGTTAAAATCAACAAATTCTTGGCTTTTAATACGGGTAACATTACTATTAATTGATCATTTTTTTGACTAAATTGCATGGCGGTTGTACCAATATCTCCCCAACGTCCTAATCGTAAAGAGTCCACTACAAAAGATTTTCCATAGCCCAATTGGGTCATCAATAAAATATTTTCTGTGGATTTAACAGACATACAACCGACCAAAGATTCCCCAAGTCGTAATCTGAGCGCGGAAATTCCCTGGGCATTTCTTCCCATTGGTGAAACATTATCTTCTTTGAGAGAAAATCGCAATAATCGACCACTACTGGTGGCTAAAACGAGATCCTCGCTGGACTGAATTAAATGAATAAATTGAATATTATCTTCATCTTTAAACTTAATTAAGCTTAATCCTCGGTTCTGTAAATCAGCTAATTCCTGAAAAGCTAACCTTTTAAATCGCCCATATTTTGTCATTAATAATAAATTTTTGTCGGTAGAAATGTCGGCTAAAAAGAATTGTCCTACAACTTTTTCTGCATCTTTTTGGACTGTTTTAGGAAGTAGCTCCAAGAGAGAAACATGGGTGATTTCTGCGGGTGGAATTTCTTTAATTAAAATTGGATAGGCTTTGCCGCGATCGCTAATAACAATAATTTTTTCCTGTTGATTAATAGGAGCTTGATAAATAATAGGATCATTTTCAAGTGTAGAAATTTCTTGGAAGGGCAATTTCCAGCAAACTTCTCCTGATAAACTAACAAGTATTTGGGAATCTTCTGGAGGAATTTGCGGAGTAAAAAGAGTAAAGGTATTATTTTTACTAGAATTTTCTTCAGTTAAAATAAGTTCAGGAACCGATTCAGCTAAGCTAATCTTTTGCTTTTCAAGTTTACTAGAAGCGGCAATAGTTTTAGTTGAAATTATCTCTGGATTTTCAACTTTGTTAACTTTAAGAGAATCGGTGATCGCTTCTTCAGAAATAACTGTTTTAGAAAGATTAGTAACACCAGATACAGCAGAAACAGAAACTTTTTTGGGAATAGAATAAGGCGTTTTATTAATGCGAGTACGGCGTTCATCGGCAAAGGTTTTTTTGAGTTTTTTTAATTCTTTTTTTAAATATTTAAGACGTTCATGACGGTTATTTAACAAAGTTTCTAATTCTGTAATACGACCTTGTAATTCTTCATTTTCTGTCTCTAATTTTTCTCGTTCTAAACCCGTAATACGACGCATCGGCATCGCTAAAATTGCATCAGACTGTTCGTTCGTAATATCTAAACGACTTTCTAATTGTACTTTTGCAGTGCTTCCATCAAGAGCATTACGCAAAATATCCACAAGTTGATCCAAATTATTTAAAGCAATTAATAAACCTTGAACTAAATGCGATCGCTTTTGGCATTCTCCTAACTCATGGGAATATTGACGAGTTAAAGTTTCTTCCCGAAATTTTAAAAATTCTTCTAACAATTGACGTAGAGATAATTGAACAGGTTTGTTATCAACTAATGCCAATAAAGTCACACCAAAATTACTTTGTAAAACAGTTTGTTTATAAAGTTTATCTAAGACCGTTTGGGGTTCCACATCTTTTTTGATTTCAATCACAACCCTCATTCCCGTGCGATCGCTTTCATCTCGCAGATCAGCAATGCCTTCAAGACGACCTTGGTTAACTAATTCTGCCATTTTTTCGATCCAAGCCGCTTTATTAACCTGATAAGGTAATTCTGTGACAATAATTGCAGTTCTAGTCCGATTACGCTTTCTTTCTAGATTAATCGTCTCCAAATGACTAATGCCACGCACAGGAATCAGACCTTTTCCCGTCCGATAAGCTTCACGAATACCAGTTTGATCAAGAATTTCGCCTCCTGTGGGAAAATCAGGGCCAGGAATAATTTCCCAAAGTTTTTCATCGGGCAATTCAGCATTATCAATTAGTGCAATTAAACCATCCACTACTTCTCCTAAATGATGAGGCGGAATATTCGTCGCCATTCCCACCGCAATACCAGAGCAACCATTGAGAAGTAGGATTGGTAACTGAGCAGGAAGAACAACTGGTTCTTGTTGGGAATTATCAAAATTACTGGTGAAATCAACGATCGCGTCGCTAATTCCTGCTAGGCAAGACTCGAAAGCAATGGGTGCAAGCCTCGTCTCGGTATATCGCATCGCCGCCGCAGGATCATTATCGATTGAACCAAAATTCCCATGTCCCGCCACCAAAGGATAACGACTCGAAAAATCCTGTACCATACGAACTAGGGCATCATAAACTGATTGATCGCCATGGGGATGATATTTTCCTAAAACGTCTCCCACCACACGGGCGCATTTACGAAAAGGGCGATCGGGCGTTAATCCTAGTTCATACATTGCATATAACACCCGCCGATGAACTGGTTTTAAGCCATCTCTCACATCAGGAAGGGCGCGACCCACAATCACGCTCATGGCATACTCTAAATAAGAGTTTTCCATTTCTAAATGTAGGGCTGTGGGAACAATTTGACCCGTTGTTAAGAGTTTTGGCTGTCGTGTCATAAATGTTGATTTTCCTCTTTAAAATAGCGAAAGAATAGGAAATGTTAGCCTGCTTTTAATGACTTTAACCGTTTATGGGGAGATGTGTGATGACCGTTTTGATTGTAGAAGACGATCCGATGAATTTTCGAGTTTTTTCAAAAATCCTCATTAAGCGCGGTGGGCTGACCGTTCAAGGCACGGAAGATGTGGAAGAAATTCTTCGCTTGGCGAGAGAAGGACGGATTGATGTCATTTTAATGGATGTTTCTTTGGCTCGCAGTACCTATCAAGGAAGATCTGTGGATGGTATTCAAATTACGCAAATTCTGAAGTCCGATCCTCAAACAGCATCTTTACCGATTCTTTTGGTAACTGCCCACGCAATGGAAGGCGATCGCGAATTTTTTTTACGAGAAAGTGGGGCTGATGGTTATATTTCCAAACCTGTTGTTGATCATGAGCAATTTGTTTTACAGGTGCAAAATGCGATCGCTCAGCGTCATGCCGTAATCGCAGAAAGCATTTAAAAAAATTAACATAATTTGAGATTAATCCAGATGGTAGAGTCGAGGAGAACTATTACGTTCTGCCCCTCTCTGTTAGAACCGTGCGTGCGACTTTCACCGCACACGGCTCCCGATATATTAGGGG
>JANNLO010000145.1:0-1876 GCA_031396835.1 Snowella sp. SOY_38_metabat_116 | reverse complement strand
AATTTGCAACTACTTTAAAAGTGATCGTTCTGTCCAAATGAGGCCGTGTCCAGTCCGCTTCTTTCGCTGGTGTTAAATAATTGGGAAATTCCAAACAAAGGCTGGCATCTCCACGCAACTTAAAGCCTTTTTCCTGAAGATTATTAAACAAACGCAGAAGCAGAGAACTATTTTGAGAAGGACTCAGCAAAACTTTTTCGATCGCATTCACAGGATCAGGTTCACTAGCATGACTATCCAAAATCATCCATCGAGCCAATTCCAAATCTCCTTTCGCTGACCAGTAGAGATAACAATTTCCCATGGCCGACTTCAACACAGGAGCAGTAGATAAATGATTAACTTGCTCAACTAAACTGGGACGACCATAGGGAATAACCAAATTAATGTATTGATCCTTGGTCACTAATTCCTGAATAGAAGGAACATCGTCACTGGATAAATTTTCTAAACATCCTTTCGGTAAACCTGCTTGGTCTAAACCTTCTTGAAGAATCTGGGTAATAGCAAGAGTGGAATGGCTTGAGGCTCCACAACTTCTTAGAATTAGACTATTTCCTGTTTTTAGACAAAATCCAGCCGCGATCGCGCCTAATTCAGGAAAAATTTCATAAATCAGGGCAACTACTCCCAAGGGCATTAACTGACGATAGGTTTGAGCAGGATTGAGTTGATAGGATGCATTCATAACTCGTTGAATGGGATCGGGTAATTCTGCCAACTGCTCCAAAAGTTCAACCGTCGTATCTAATCTTTTGGGAGTTAATTTTAACCAATCGAGGATGGAATCAGGCACAGCCATTTCTCGACCAACTTCCAAGTCGAGGGTATTAGCCTCTAACACTTGATCAAAGGATTGGGCTAGTCCTTGCGCCATCAATGAGATGCCCCGACTTCGTTCTGTTCCGTTAAAACTTCCGAGGGATAAAAAAGCTGAGTGGGCCTGTTGGAGGGCTGTCAGTAAAAGATTTGGCTGATTATCTTGAGTCATGGTATTATTATCGCCGATAGGCTAGCCAAATAGTATAGACAAAAAAGAAAACTAATATTACGACTACCATGATTCCCAAAATCATACTTAATGCTTGGAGGGAATGTAATGCTAAAAATAGCCATACCATGAAAATCATCGAGGTTAGAGCGAGAAAGGTGGGCAAAGAACTCTCGCTTCCTTGCTGTAATGCTCTCCAACGATGGCCTGTCCAACGCCAGATTCGTTTGTAGGGATAAGCAGACGAAAGAAGTTCAATTTCCTGACGCTTTTCATCGATCGCAAAGATTTGTTGACAGCGATCGCAACCAAAAGCTTCTGTCAAGATAATCGGTAATAGACGACCTTTCCGCCGACAGGGACAAGGATAATCATTATTGGAGTCGAGCTTAATAGACTTCTGAGGGCGCACAAGGGTTCAGGTTTAATAAATAAGGGAATAAGTAATTGTACGAAATTAATTACACAAGATATTGGCTTCAAAAGCTTGTTTAGCAACAAAGTTCCATGCAAATATGTGTAAGTAATTTAGGCTTACCACTTACTAAGCAGTTTATAAAATACTATTTTTATATTTTAATAGTATAGTCTTTTTGACAATGAAGAGATAAATACTGGATTTTGCCGTTAAGACGTTGTTATTAATTATCGATATAAGTAGGTCGGTAAAATTAATTACCTAATCAAACAAAGAATTATGATAGCATTTTAAAAAATCAAAAAAGAGGCAACTATGAGATTTATTCAGCAATTCTCATTATGAAAACAAGCTGGTAAAATGGTTGATAGAGGGATATTGTTAATGAAATCAGGATGATTATAATTTACTCAGGGCAGTAGATTTGAAAAAACTAGGCTCGTTCGACACAATTGTAGAATTTTTCC
>JANNLO010000134.1:0-3140 GCA_031396835.1 Snowella sp. SOY_38_metabat_116 | reverse complement strand
AACAGCACTGGTAATGGTCTTAATAACACTCTAATCGGAAACATTGCTAACAATAATCTAACAGGTGGTGCGGGTAACGATATTCTCAACGGTGGAACAGGAATTGATACCCTGATTGGAGGTTTAGGTGATGACATTTATCAAGTAGATACAACGACAGATATTATTACAGAAGCCATAAATCAGGGAACGGACACAATTCAATCCAGTGTGACCTATACATTAGGAACTAATCTAGAAAACCTAACCTTAACAGGAATAACTGCGATTAATAGCATAGGTAATACACTCAATAACATCATTTTGGGTAATAGTTCAAACAATATTCTGACAGGCGCAACGGGTAAAGATACTCTCACAGGTGGCTTAGGAAGCGATCGCTTTGGTTACAAAATCCTCACCGATTCTCTCTTGGCTAACTATGATGTGATCAAAGACTTCAATGCTAATGCCAGCAATGATATATTTCTTGTTACCACTGCACGCTCAAGTTTCACCAATGTAGGAACTGTTGCAACCTTGGACAATGCAGGAATTATCGCCAAATTAAATACCACGAATTTTGGGATTAACTCTGCTGCTCAATTTACTCTTGGTATTCGTAACTTTGTAGCAATTAATGATGCAACGGCAGGCTTTAGTCAAACAACCGATGCCATTGTTGAAATCACAGGTTTAACAGGAACCTTGGGTTTAGGTAATTTTGTTATTGCTTAATTTTGGCTACTAGCTTGCAAATTTGAATGCGATCGCCTTTTTTCTCTTTTCGGGATGGCGATCGCGGTCATGGGCTAGAAAAAAAGAGAGAACGACTAACAGCCAATGATTACCCCCCTTTGAGGTTCGGAAAACTACACTCCCAGAAAACCCCGTCTTTCCGTCAAACTATATATATGTTCTTGAACTTAGGTCAGACTAATCAAACCTAATCGCGTTATTGATTTTTACAGAGTTCAAATTCTAGTAGTCCTTATATTTATCTTGGAGTAAACAAAACATTATGGGAAAAGTTGTTGGAATTGATTTAGGAACCACAAACTCTTGTGTGGCTGTGATGGAAGGTGGTAAGCCCACTGTTATTGCTAATGCAGAAGGATTTCGGACAACTCCCTCGGTGGTAGCCTATGCTAAAAATGGCGATCGCCTAGTCGGACAAATTGCCAAACGTCAGGCTGTCATGAATCCTGGCAACACTTTCTATTCCGTCAAACGTTTCATAGGACGGAAATTTGAGGAAATAAGCAACGAAGCCACCGAAGTTTCTTACAAAGTCTTGCGAGATAGTAGCGGCAACGTGAAATTAGATTGTCCCGCTCAGGCCAAGCAATTCGCTCCCGAAGAAATTTCTGCCCAAGTTCTTCGCAAACTCGTTGATGATGCCAGCAAATATTTAGGAGAAACCGTTACCCAAGCCGTTATTACTGTTCCCGCTTATTTTAATGATTCCCAACGTCAAGCAACGAAAGATGCAGGAAAAATTGCAGGAATCGAAGTTTTACGGATTATTAACGAACCCACAGCAGCTTCTTTGGCCTACGGTTTGGATAGAAAAACCAATGAAACCATTCTCGTTTTTGACTTAGGCGGCGGAACCTTTGATGTATCGGTTTTAGAAGTTGGCGACGGTGTTTTTGAAGTTTTGGCAACCTCTGGCGATACCCATTTGGGTGGGGATGATTTTGACAAAAAAATTGTCGATTATCTCGCCGACCAATTTAAACAAACTGAAGGCATTGAACTTCGTCAAGATAAACAAGCTCTTCAACGTTTAACAGAAGCAGCCGAAAAAGCCAAAATTGAACTTTCTGGTGTCACCCAAACAGAAATTAATCTTCCTTTTATTACTGCCACTCAAGACGGCCCAAAACACTTAGATACGACCTTAACTCGTGCCAAATTTGAAGAAATCTGTGCCGATTTGATTGATCGTTGTCGTATTCCCGTTGAAAATGCGGTTCGAGATGCCAAGATTGATAAAAGTGCCTTAGATGAAATTGTTCTTGTCGGTGGCTCAACTCGGATTCCTGCCGTTCAAGAATTAGTTAAAAAGGTTTTGGGTAAAGATCCCAATCAAAGCGTTAATCCTGATGAAGTAGTTGCTGTTGGTGCGGCAATTCAAGGTGGCGTTTTGTCGGGTGAAGTCAAAGACATTCTTCTTTTAGATGTGTCGCCTTTATCCCTCGGTGTGGAAACCCTTGGTGGTGTGATGACGAAAATCATTCCCCGTAACACCACAATTCCGACCAAAAAATCTGAAACTTTCTCGACCGCCGTTGATGGTCAAACCAATGTAGAAATTCATGTTCTGCAAGGGGAACGGGAAATGTCTCGCGATAACAAGAGCTTAGGAACATTCCGTTTGGATGGTATTCCTGCTGCTTCTCGTGGCGTGCCTCAAATTGAAGTGACCTTTGATATTGATGCCAACGGAATCCTGAATGTCACGGCAAAAGACCGAGGCACAGGCAAAGAACAATCCATCAGCATTACGGGAGCTTCTACCCTACCAGACAATGAAGTTGAACGCATGGTCAAAGAAGCTGAAGCTAACGCGGCAATTGATCAAGAGCGTCGGGAAAAAATTGATCGCAAAAATCAAGCAGATTCTCTCGTTTATCAAGCCGAAAAACAAATCACTGAATTAGGTGATAAGGTTTCTGGTACCGACAAAGCTAAAGCTGAAACTTTAATCAAGGATCTCAAAGAAGCGATCGCGGCTGAGAATGATGAAAAAATTGCGACTCTTTTACCAGAGTTACAACAAACGCTTTATACCATCGGCTCTCAAGTCTATCAACAAGCGGGTGCGCCCACAGATGCTCCAAGCGGAGATTCAGGTGCTGGCCCCACAGGAGGAAATTCTGGTGGTGATGAAGTGATTGATGCTGAATTTTCAGAAAACTAAGTCAGCTTAATTAATACAATTTAAACAAGATTATGGGCTGAATTAATTTCGGCCCTTTTTTTGCGATCGCGTTTCCCGATAAAGTTACTTATTATACTTACAGCCTTTTGCGTATTCAAGACGTACAATAACAGCAGTGAGCAAAATAATTGCGGAGATGAACAGACGAGACCAAATATTGGACAGCCATCCTCAACAAAGCCTCTACTACTATCTTTGACTTGGGAACAAAACG
>JANNLO010000114.1:0-4491 GCA_031396835.1 Snowella sp. SOY_38_metabat_116 | reverse complement strand
GGAAAAATTCTACAATTGTGTCGAACGAGCCTAGTTTTTTCAAATCTACTGCCCTGAGTAAATTATAATCATCCTGATTTCATTAACAATATCCCTCTATCAACCATTTTACCAGCTTGTTTTCATAATGAGAATTGCTGCATTCAGGACAATTGTGTTCTCGTTCAGACAATAATTTTTTACCTGTATGAAAACCACAGTTGGGACAAATTTGAGAAGTGTAATTTTTGTCAACTTCAGCAACAAAAACATCCAGCTTCCAAGCTACCCATTTAAGGATGTTTACAAACTGTCCAAAAGCGGCATCTAAAGTATGTTTGCCTAGAATTCCTTTTGCCCAAGATATAAAATTAATATCTTCAATAAATATTGATTGAGCTTGGTTACAAAGAGAATGAGCTAGCTTAAAATGCCAATCTTTTCGGGTATCAGAAATACGTTGGTGTAATCTAGCAATTTTTTGATTTAACTTGTAACGATTACTAGAGCCTTTCTTTCTATTTCTTAATCCACGTTGTAGCAATTTCAGCTTACGTTGTAGTTGATTTAAAAAGTAAAGTCTATTCACAAGTTGACCATCAGAAGTTGCCAGGAATTTATCTAAACCTAAATCAATTCCAATTGAATGCCCATGAAAAGGTACGTCAGGAATTGAAACATTTAACTGTAAATAAAGCATCACAAAATAACCAGATGCTCTCTTAACAATTCTTGCTTGTTTGATTTCAAACCCTTCAGGAATATCCCTTGATTTTCTGAATTTTATCCACCCCAATTGTGGCAACTTAATTAAGTTTTCTTTAAGACAATTTACCAACATTTGAGGATCCACAAATGAGCGGGAGTCCTCTTTTTGTATTTAAGATAGAGAGATAGTTCTGAAAATCTTTTTTGGAATTATGACTGCATTTGTGAAGAAGTATAAATTGTTTTAATCCGTTGAACTTGTATTTTAAAAACGCAATCAGCAAAACTATTTAAATAGTCAGTTGAAATTAAATAGGAAATTTGGGATGAGTATTTTGCCCATCACAGACCACAACTCGCTACTACAATTTCTTAACAATTAGTCACGCCAATTCATTCCAATAGAAATATTAGCAATTACAATAAAATCTGAAATCATCAAGCTTAGTAATCTTTAAAAAATTTAAAGGCTATTTGCTGAAATAAAGCCAAGCCTAATCTTGAATTACGCAGTCTTAAAACAGATGTTCTTGAACTAAATGGGGGTAGGGAGACTTGAACTCCCACGAGCTTATAAGGCTCAACGGATTTTAAGTCCGCAGCGTCTACCATTCCGCCATACCCCCGATTTTTGGGCATTGTCGATTTGTATCAAGGATTGATATTTGACCGACGATTCATAATCATAGCATAGGTATTGTTTTATAAAAAAAATCTTTTGAGAAATTGAGAATCAGAAAAATCTTTAAAAGATTGTGCGTTATTTTTTTCCCAGATTGGCAACTAAAGGGTAGAAAATTGGGACTAATTCTGGTTGGCTCACCGCTAAACAGGGAAACGAGCGATTTCCGTAATTATCTCCGACCTGCAAGGGAAAAATAGGATCTTGTCCCAAGGAAATAAATACACCACCTGCGGCTTGTAATATTGGCCAAACACCTGCAATATCCCAGATTTTAGGAGTTTTTTCAACTCCTCCCAAGGCGGCTCCTGTTGCGACCAGCAATAAATTGTAACTAGCGACTCCTAAAAGACGGAATTTACAGGGGAATGGCTGAGATAAAATGTCGGTACTACGGGCGCAGAGGGTGAAAAGGTGATTGAGGCTGGGATTGTCGGGGCTGGTTTGGATGCGATCGCCGTTACAAAAAGCTCCACTCGGCCCTGTTAAGCCAGAATTTGCGAGCCAATAACCCCAAAAAGATTGATTTAACATTGGGAAATAAACGAATCCAAAAACGGGTGTTCCCCGATAGAATAGTCCTAAAGAAATTCCCCAAATTGGGATGCCTCGCGTAAAATTTGTAGTGCCATCAATTGGATCAATAATCCAGCACCAATCATTGCTAGGAAAAATATGTTCTGTTTCTTCTGTCAAAACCCCGTGACTCGGAAATTTTTGGGCAATGCGATCGCGGAGTTGTTGGTCTGTCCACTGGTCAGCTTGAGTAACTAGAGTTCCGTCATCTTTGCGAGTGGCGGGTAACTTAGCAAATTTGCTGACTAATTCCTCGCCCAAAATATTGGTGGTTGTTTGGCAAAAATCAAGTATCTCAGTCCAAAATATCTCCATGTCAACTTATTGCTATAGTGTATTAGCAGCCCTTAGAGAGTGATCATAGTCATCATCACATACTAACTGTTATTAAATTCAGGAAATTGCTGTGACCCAGGTATTCTCTAGTGGGAAACGTCTTCTCAGGCGATCGCCCTATTTTTCCCTATCTCGCTTCTCCCAGGATATTATTCAACAATTGTCTCGTCCTGAAGTTTATAAATGGGGGCGTTGGAGTCTGGTCTCTTTTAGTGCAACGGTTATGTTTTCTTGGGATTGGAAACTTGTTGTGGCAACAGGTGTAGGCGTTGGTGGTATGGGTTTAGTGTATTTGGCTTTGACAAAAAATTGGCAACAATATTGGTTAGTTTGGCAACCCGTATTCAAAGGTTCCCAGGGCAAATTAACCCTTGCAGTGGGAAGTGGCGCGATCGCATCTTTAAGTACTTATTTAGCGGCGGCTATTTGGGCGGAGTCGGAAAATCGTTGGTTGGCCACTGGCACAATTTTGGAAGGAATGGCAACAGTGTTAACTTTGGGCTTGTTGGGATGGCATATTATTAATGAACAAAATCACCAATCTGAAACCCAATTAGACACACTTTTAAGTCAGTTAACAGATGAAAATAATCTTAAGCGTTTAATTGCGGTCAGGCAGTTGATCAAGTTTCAAGAAAAGGAAAATTTGTCTAGCCGCGATCGCCAGCAGATAGAAGGTTATTTTCGGTTGCTCTTAAAACAAGAATCAGAAAACCTAATTCGGCAAGCTATTGTAGAACATTTACAAATTGAAAAAAAACAATCTTCCCGTCCAATTGTTAATCCCTTGTTAAATATTCCTCTCAATCTTGAACCTTCTATAAAACAGGTAGAAAAAACTTTTTAGGGTCAGAGAAACTAATAGAACAGCGTTAGCTTAAAATTTCCTGGGCCGCCGCTTCCCCCGTATTCAAAGCACCTTCCATAAAACCTTGCCAATCAGCAAGATGTTCACCCGCAAAAAAAACATTGCCAAACTTGCGTTGTAAAATTGGTTTAAGAGTAAACCACTGCCCCGTACCATAAATGGCATAAGCTCCTTTAGAGTAGGGATCATTTCCCCAATAATAGCTGGCTTGTTTTAATAAATAAGGTTCTGTTTCGCCAAAAGCGGGTTTAATTGCATCGCTGACCATCTTACTTCTCCATTGATCTGTTTGGCGGGAAATTACATCAGCTTTATCCCCAATGCTGTATGAGATCAGCGCGCCCTTTTCTGAAGTTTGATTTTTAGTAGCATGATAAAAATAATGGGGAAGAACGTCTGTTGCCATGTCAAAACTTTCGTCCTTCCAAAAACGTTGATCGTAAAGCAGCGCATTTTTATTAATCCGAGCATATTGTAAAGCGTTAATCGCGACTTGCTTGTCTTTTGGTAACATTGGTTGCCAGTTAATTTGACTCATCGCGAATGTTGGTAGGCTACAAATCACTTTATCAGCTGTAATCTTGAAACCATCTTTACAGGTAATAGTGACAGTTTTGCCCGATTGAACTACTGAAGCAACTTGACGATTGAGTAGAATTTTTTCGTTCCCAATCACATTAGCCATTGCCTTAGCCAGTTGGTGGTTTCCGCCCTTAATTTTGTAATCCATCTCATTCTTTTCGCTAGATTCTGCGTATTCTGCTAAAGCAACAAAGGCTGAAACTTTACGGATACTTTCACCAAAATCAGTGCTGTCAAGCAATTCCCGAAGGTCTAAATCTCGTTTATCAATACCATTATTGACAAGATAACGCCACCAATCCATTTTATCCAGTTCTATTTTATCTGCCTCACTCAGGTTAGGATAGGCTTTTAGAATTTTGTCAAATTTATTTTTCCATGTTGTTGAATAATCCCATTTATCCTTGTCAAAATACTCACCTTTATAAATTAAGCGGGTATTAAACTGATTATTTTTAAGCTCTAAACCTAGTTCTTTGCATAGTTCAATTAATCGTTGATGGGATGCACCTACCCATTCTGCGCCTAATTCAATAACTAAGTTATCAGTATCATCAATTTTGTGGGAAAACACACGACCCCCAATGCGGGAACGAGCTTCTAAAATCGTTACATTTATTCCTTGTTTGGCGAGAAGATGAGCAGCAGCTAACCCCGAAAATCCCGCACCTAAGACTACCACTTTGATTTTTTTTGATACAGCCGATTGGACAGTATTGTTCGGCGGTGTTTCGGCAGAACTTGACGGCTTACTCTGGAC
>JANNLO010000048.1:0-12318 GCA_031396835.1 Snowella sp. SOY_38_metabat_116 | reverse complement strand
CGCTCTACTGCTTGTCCCACATCTTCGGCTTGACGAACGGCTTCTTCTGAAAGGTTACGAACAGCAGTTTCATTAGTATTCGTGGTTGATGCAAACTGAGTTGTGGCAACTTGTACATCGGCTACAATACGTCGCAAGTTTTCAATTGTTGCATTATAAGAATCGGCGATCGTTCCAATTTCATCTTCGGTTACATGGGCGCGAATGGTTAAGTCTCCTCGGCTGACGGGATCAACTTCCATTAATAATTCAAAGGCCCGTTTTTGTAATTTTTCTTTTTCTTGACGTTGTTCAATTTCTCCTAAACGTTGTTGCTCGATTAAATCTGCCCGTTCTAAAGCTAAGCCTACCTGAGTTGCTAACTGACCAAAAAAGTCAATTTCTCCTTGTTCCCAATCACGAGGCGCGGAACATTGATGGGCAATCAGTAATCCCAATAGTTCACCTTTACGAATAATGGGGGCGACTAAATTGGCTTTGACCGCAAAGGGAGTTAATTGCCCCAAATGACAAGGAGTCAAGCCTGCTTTCAGAATATTGGGAGTTGCCTGAACTTTGCCCTTAAGATATTTATCTACATAGTTTTTAGCAAAACAAGGATCATTAATTTGAGCACCCAAGGCAATAGGAAAACCTTCACCAACTGATTCAGCAATAATGGTTCCTGCCCAAGTTTCATCGAAACGATAAACAATGATTCGATCTGCTTTTAATCCGCGCCGAATTTCATTGACCGCTACATCAAAAACTCCTTCGGTATTCAGAGCAGAAGCAATTTTTAGGGTAATTTCTTTTAAAATTTGCGCCCGTTTTGTCGTGTCTCGGCGTTGCTGCAATTGCTCTACTCGATCTAAAACTATCTGCAACTGTTCGGCCAATTGGCTCAAAAATTGTCGTTCTCGCTCTTGCCACTGATAAGATTTGTCGCAATGATGAGCCGTGAGCAAGCCGATTAATCCATTTTGTCGAAACAAGGGAACAGTTAAACTCGCTTTAACTTGAAAATTCTGGAGCCACTGCTGATGATCTGAAACCAGGTTAGCGGTTGAAACATCATTAATGACAGTCATTGTTGGAGATGAATCACTATCAAACAGAGGATGAGTTGGATTTTCGCTCAAAACACTCCCATATTTCCCCGCGATCGCTTCATGAAGGGTGACATTCGTTTGATATTTGGAACGATGATAAAACAGCAATCTATCAGTTCCCAACAAAGTTTTTGCCTGTTCTAAAGCCCTTTGGATGATTGAAGATAAGGCAGCTTGGTCGGGAATATTGCTACTGACAATTTCCGTCAAAAGTTGGGATTGTTGTAAGGATAAAGCCTGTTCTTGGCGCAATTCCTGAATTTGTTGACTCATGGCAGTGAGGGTTTCATCTACCATTCCTAACTCATTCTCTCCCTGAAAATTGAGGGGTTGATCCAAATTTTCTTGATTGAGAATTTTGACTCGTTGGGAAAGTTTCTGTAGTTTTCCGCTAGATTTTTCAGCGATCGCATAAGCCAACACACCAACTAATCCTGCCGTCCCCAAAATCCCAAAAAGTAAGCCCGATTGCAATTGACTCTTGACGCTTGAAACGACCTGTTCCTGATTATTCGGCGAAGTTTGCTCCAAAGTCTTGTTGACTAAACCATAGTTAATCGCTCCAACAACCGCAACGGGAACTACTCCTGCTAATAAGGCTAATAAAATCGCTTTATTGCGAAAGCCTAGATTTTCCCACCAAGAAGCTTTTTCTGAAGAGTGAGAAATCGTTGCTGCCGAGGAAATAGTTCGGTTTAAGGGAATAGAGACATCAGGTTTACTTGCCGATGGCGATGGATATTTATTTTCAATTGAAAAATCAGAGAAAACAGGGACTTGCGGCAGTTCTAAATTTTCTGTTTGAGTTTCAGTCAGATTACTCAGTAATTGTGGATTTTGCGGCTGTAATTCAGGAAATAATGATAATGGCTCCAAGACTGAAATTTCTGGAAGGGGAGTAATTTCATCCTGAATTTCGTTATTTTTGATTTCTGTTATATCTTCTGAAGCCGCGATCGCATTCTCAGAGAAAAAAACATCATCCTCAAACAAAGAATTTTCTGAAGTTTCGTTTATTTCAGAATAGTTATCTGTTGATGGATTATCGAAAGAAAAAGTAGGTAATGGTGGTGGAATCGTATCTAAAAAATTTTTATTCTCAACTGTTTCTGAAACAATTGGCTGTTCATCCCAAGAAAGAGAAGGAACCTGATTAGCATTTGGAGAATCCGATTTCGGAGAAGTCTGAGTCATAAAATATAACCTCTCAATTCAAGGTAATAACTATAGGATGTAAGTAGGGAAAGATTAACAAATAACAAAATCTTAAAAGTAGTAAAGATAAAGATAATAAAAGTACTTAAAATTATTGATTTTTCATTTTGGCTACAATCGCTTGACCATCTAAGGTTGAAATAATATCACCATTAGATTTTACCCAAAAACCTTTTAAAAAAGGAACAAATTTAGCATTAACACTGGCTGTTGGTGGAGATTGAATATCATCAGGATTACACCATTCGATATCCTCTACTCTACTGACTACTAAACCCAACATTTGGTTGCGATCTTGGCTTTTAAATCCTGGTTTTCTTTGTTTTTCATGATAGCTTATATCTCCATTGAGAATAATAGCGCGATAGTGAGATCTCGTCATAGATTGTTGATGCCAAGGAGTTAAACCCAATAAATAGCCTAAATCGACCATCCACAAAATTTCACCACGCCAATTATAAACGCCCAATACCCAAGGAGGAAGGTGAGGAATCGGTACAATCTGCCCCAAACCAATTGTGAGAACTTCCGAGAGTTGAGACACAGAAATCATGGCTGCGGTATCAGGCTCTAGATGAAATCTCAAAAATTGCTGTTGAAAACGACGTGAAGTTTTATGGGTAGAGAGGGGATCAAAAGACGGAAGAAACTTAGATACCAAAATGGCGACTCCTTATTGGACAATTGCAGACACAGACTGATAGTTTACTAAAGATATTTAAGCTTACTTTCAGTCCCAAAATAATGCAGTTCCTAGAGAATCAATTAATGATTAATTAAGACTTTAAAAATTGTTGAATTGTACTATTAAAAATATCTTGATCAATAGGTTTAGTAATATAAGCATCAGCACCTTGACGTTTTCCCCAAAATTTATCCATATCACTACTTTTGGTAGAACAAAGAATAACAGGAATTGATTTGGTTTGCTCTGCTCCCTTGATTTCTCGACAAATTTCAAACCCACTTCTTCCAGGTAAAACTACGTCTAAAACGATTACATCTGGATGATTTTTATGAAGTTTTTCTAGTCCTTCTTCCCCGCTTGCGGCCGTTGTGACAGAAATACCCAGTTTTTTACAAAAATCCGTAATGATTGTTCGTTCCGTTATCGAATCTTCAATTAGTAGAATAGTCCCCATATAAATCCGCCTCTTAGTGTTAAAAATTAAAGCTAAAAAATCAAAAGAAATAGTTAAATACAAGAAAAGGTGAAGATTCTCTTTTGATCGAGATTACTGTATTGGTTCATCTTGTTTGGTGTATTTGCGGATGGTACTGAGGACGAGATCTGGATTTACGGGTTTACCGAGAAAATCAGTTGAGCCGACCATTTTTGCCCGAACACGATCCACAATGCCATCATTTCCCGTCAAAATGACAATGGGAGTATTCTTGAAAATAGAAAGTCTTCGCAGTTGTCCACAAATTTCGTAGCCGTTGGCATTGGGCATGACTAAATCTAAAAAGATCAGTTCGGGTTTTCTGGCTAATAAGATCGCGATCGCGCGTAAGGGATCATTAATTCCAACGAATTGATAATTAGCTGCCGTCAGAATTTTTTCCAAAGTTTGGCACATGAGTGGGCTGTCATCAATACAAGCAATCAATGACCCAGTGACAACATCTGGCGTGGCAACTACTCCTGTTGGGGGGGGATTAAGAGGGGGAGCTAAATCAGGGATTTTGATTAATTCCACCAATCCCAATTGCAAATAGGGCAGCAGAGAAGTTGTCACACTCAAAACATCCCGCTTCATGCGAACCGATAAATCTCGCAGAGTTTGATGCCCATCTAATAATTGTTTTAGAGTTTGGAAAACCTGGGGAGAAGTTCTTTGCTGAAGTTGTTCATGTTGACGAATGACGGGAGCCATATTGGGAGAACGATCTGCAATTTTTGCCGATTGCCAATTATGCCAAAGTTGTTGAGACTCTGCAATAACTTGATCTGCATCAATAAGCACAAGTCGAGTTGACAAAAGATTATCTTGTCGTAGTTGACACGAAACTTCCATTGTTTGGGTTATGTCAAATAAAACCTCTGTGATCGTGGCTCGAATCAAACGGGCGGCTTGTTCTCTAGTAACTTTTTGCTGTTCCACCCAAAGACATAACAACTGATATTCCCAGCACAGTTGCAGATCATGGGGATCTAAGCTCGCCAGATCTAGTTGAACAGAGGAAAGATTAGCGGCAACCTGAGGTAAATACAACGAAATCTGTCGTCTCCAACGTCGAACAGAGTGAACTCCACCCGTTGCGTACATAATCCGACCTAGGTAGAAGTAGAAAAACCACTGCTCCCTGTTTGGACTTTGCAGAACCAGTTGGCCACTAAATCGAGGTTGTTTTAGTCCGTCGAAAAAGCTTGTCTGTCGAGAGGCAGTGAATTCTTGAATGGGAATAGAATGAGACGAGGGAAATTGAGCAGTCATCATTTAAGAGATATTTCTGATCAAAAGATAAAGCTGGGATTTAGAGTATACAGTTATAGTCTGCCCTCAAATCAAACAAAACTAACAGATGCTTCCAAAAATTCTATAAACACGTTTAAGGATTTAAGTTACCCTGGTTTTTCGACTTAACTATTTCTAAAAAATGTCCTTAGAAAGATCTGAAGTTTTTGTCTTAAATTAATCTCAAGCTTGGCTCTATCGTAATCTGAACTTGTTGTTTTTGGGTTTTATCTTGAACTTAAACTATTTATTCGTGATCACATTAATTTTAAGATAACATGGCCGCTGCGATCGCTTCTGCAACTTTGATTCCGTCCACACCTGCTGATAAAATTCCACCTGCATAGCCTGCGCCTTCTCCTGCTGGATATAATCCTTTGGTATTAATACTCTGAAAATCGTCTCCTCGTTTAATTCTTATTGGTGAAGAAGTGCGGGTTTCGACTCCTGTTAAGAGGGCATCATGACTAGCAAATCCTTTAATTTGTCTTTCAAAAGCGGGAATGGCTTCTTGGATCGCGGCGATCGCATAATCGGGTAAACTGTGAGTCAGATCGGCCAAATGTACGCCTGGCGTATAGGAAGGTTGAACTTTTCCTAAAACATGAGAAGGTTGATTGGCTAGAAAATCTCCGACTAATTGTCCAGGAGCTTGATAATTTTTGCCGCCCAATTCAAACGCTTTTTCTTCTAAACTCCGTTGCAAAGCAATTCCTGCCAAAGGCCCATCGGGATAATCTGCTTCTGGGGTGATGCCCACAACGATCGCGCTATTGGCATTTAATTCATTCCGAGAATATTGGCTCATGCCGTTGGTCACAACTCTTCCAGGTTCAGAAGCCGCCGCCACCACCATGCCTCCAGGACACATACAAAAACTATAAACCGAACGACCATTTTGGCAATGATGCACTAATTTATAATCTGCCGCGCCCAACATGGGATGGCCTGCTTGGGAACCGAAACGCGCGCGATCAATCAAGGATTGGGGATGTTCAATGCGAAAACCAATGGAAAAAGGTTTTGGTTCAATATAAACGCCGCGATCAAACAGCATCTGAAAAGTATCCCGCGCACTGTGTCCCACCGCTAAAACGACATAATTAGTTGCAATAAATTCCCCACTCGCCAACGTTACTCCCTGAACTTGATTTTGTTCAATCGCAATATCTTCTACTCGACTTTGAAAACGGATTTCACCGCCCAAAGATTCAATGGTTGCCCTAATACTTTCTACAATTTTGACCAGTTTATAGGTTCCAATATGAGGTCGATGAATATATAAAATTTCGGGATTTGCGCCCGCATTAACAAATTCAGTGAGAACTTTGCGCCCATAACGTTTAGCGTCTTTGGTTTGGCTATAAAGTTTCCCATCGGAAAAAGTTCCTGCACCTCCTTCCCCAAATTGGGCATTAGATTCAGGATTAAGGGCTTTTTTTCGCCAAAAACCGAAGGTATCAACAGTGCGATCGCGAACAGATTTTCCCCGTTCTAGAATAATTGGCCGAAAACCCATTTGAGCAAGTAATAAACCAGCAAACATTCCACAAGGCCCAGTTCCAATCACCACAGGCCGAGTTTTTAAATTATTGGGAGCTTGGGCTACATAGTGATAACTAATATCTGGTGTGGCTTGAATGTGGGGATTTTTTTGCCAACGTTCTAATAAAATCTCATCTTGAGTTGTTTCTACATCCAAAATATAGACAAAAACAATATCATTATCATTCTTTTTACGAGCATCATAACTACGCTTAAAAATAGAATAACGAATTAATTCTTCGGCAGTAATTTGTAATTTTTTGAGAATCGCTGAAGTGATTTCAGATTCACAATGATCGAGGGGAAGTTTGATTTCGGTAAGACGTAACATATAAAACTGTATCTAAGGGAATGAATCGAACGGGATCTAAATTTACAAAGATAAAATTAGTGTTTCAATTTTCTTTCTACTCTAGACAATATTACAACTATCTATTTAGGTTAGGATAAACTTAAAAAGTAGCACTATAATTTCTTAACTGAGGCTTAAAATGACCCTAGCACTAACCCTAGAAAATGTCGAAACCGTTTTAGACGAAATGCGCCCTTATTTAATGGCTGATGGCGGTAATGTGGAAGTCGTCGATTTAGACGGCCCCATCGTGAAAGTTCGCTTACAAGGGGCTTGCGGTTCTTGTCCAAGTTCTACTATGACGCTAAAAATGGGACTTGAACGCCGATTAAGAGAAATGATTCCTGAAATCGCTGAAGTTGAACAAGTTTTGTAAATCAACGGAACTCTAAATTAGGATATTTAAAAAGGGGCCCAGTCCCCTAGTTAAGAATTTTTCTGAGTTTTAAAATTACTTTCGACTGCCAAAATAAAACTACATTTTTAAGCCAACAAAATAGATTGAAAACAGAGTTTTTTCTTCGTCAGTGAAGATAAGTTAATAATAATAATCTCGACGCGTTCTTCAAAGCTTTGCCTTAACTAATTTCTGACTGCAAGTATTGTTATAAAAGGTTAGCGAAAACCTCGTTTTCCATTGGGCATGACCGTGCGCCAATTGGTTTTTGCCATCGCTAGTTGATCTGAACTAACAAAAGCACTGCTTAAATCTACCCCACAAAAATTAGCTCCTTTGAGATTGGCATATTTAAAATTTGTTCCCGCCACATTCGCTCCTCGTAAATCAGCTTCTTCCAAGTTTGCATAACCAAAATAAGCGTCATTTAAATTGGCATCTTTAAAGATCGTGTGACCCAAGATCGCCTTACCAAAATCTGCACGGGTGAGATCAGCATTTTGAAAATTAGCATGACTCAAATCAGACTGATAGCAATTGATGGCGGGGAGAAACGCTTTCGTTAAAATTAGGTGCTGGAGTAATTGATCGGTAAAATCTCGTTGACCTTTTTCATAAGCCGCCAATAGAGTTTTCGCTGTCCATTCTATTGGTTTGTTTACTGCCGTCATATCCGATGGCGATCGCCGATGAGAACCGCGTCCTGCTCCATGACCTTGAACTGCAACGTTATGAGCAACATTACCATTACCAGATTCAGACAAACCTTTATTGATTGCCGTCTGTGATTGAGATGTAGGGAGGGTTTTAGAGATAGGGTCGTTTAGCGTTGTTTGAGGAGAAGAAGGAGATGTCCGACTTCTAAGGGTTGTTTGGGGAGAAGTTCCAGAACTGGTTTGCAAATTAGAACGAATGCGAGTCGTTGCAGAAGTATCTAAAGATGAACGCCCCATAGTACTGGCTGTTTTATCAATTTGGCTTTTTGATTCGGGAGATGTACTCACGGGCGAACTAATCAAACCCTGCATCATTCCTTCTTGATAGGGCAAAACATTCAGGGCATCTAGAACTTCTGATGCAGTTTTATAACGATAGCGAATAGCCAACTCTGTCATCTTTTTGAGGACAACAGAAAAAGAATCACTCACCGCTACATATTTTTGCCATTCCATTTCTCCTGTTTGATTATTACACTCAATATCCTTAAGACTCATTCCCGTTAATAGATAGATCGCCGTCATTCCTAACGCATAAAGATCACTGGCATAGACAGGACGCATCGCCATTTGTTCAGGAGGCGCAAAAACGGCTGTTCCAATCGCAAAATTAGTTAAGGCTGTTTTGGGAGAACTGCTGGCCGCTAAAACCGAATTCACATCATTTTTAACGGCTCCAAAATCAATCAAAACTAATCTTTTATCTGTTTGACTACGAATCAAGTTAGCAGGTTTAAGATCTCGATGGATCACTTTTTCCGAGTGAATATAAGTCAAAACTGGCAACAATTCACTTAAAAACTGCTTCACACCTTCTTCACTAAAAGGCCCATTTTTTTTCACTTCTTGATGAAGATTATTGCCTTTCACATATTCTTGAACGAGATAAAATTCTTGATCTTCTTCAAAATAATCTAATAAGGTAGGAATTTGAGGATGCACCCCAACTTTGCCAAGAGTTTGAGCTTCTCGTTCAAAAAGTTGTTTAGCCATCCTAAATATATTGGGATCATCGGTTGCAGGTCGGAGTTGTTTGACAACACAAATCGGCGTTCCTGGCAGTCCCACATCAGCCGCCGCAAAGGTTGCTCCAAATCCTCCTTTTCCCAACGCACCTAAAACTTGATAACGTCCATGCAGTCGCAATTTTCCGCCACAAGCTTGACAAATCTGCACATTGTTGGGATTTTTGGGATGAAGGCAGGATGGATTTATGCAGTAGCTCATTCCAGATCACCAAATTCGGTTTACTTTAAAACATCAACTCAGACGGCCGAACCAAATTTTTTAAAAATCTGATTGATCAAAAATTATTCTAAAAAATCAGAATTTGATAAAATCTTTAAGATAAACTTTCTTGATTATTGAAGTTATCCAAAGCCGAGTTAAATTAGACTTTATTTTTCTAATCTTTACTAATAATGCCCTACCAATCAAATTAATCTAACATCAAGAGAGACACAAATAAGATTTTTTAATAAATCTCATTCTAAAATACTTTGTAAAGCTAGAATCCTTTCTAGAGTTTCAGGTTAGCACAACTAACGATACAATAATCAGGCTGAAGAATAGATACAAGGGCTTAAATCCATGCGAATTTCTGTTAACTGGCTACGAGAATTGGTTGATCTCACGTTGTCGGCTGAGGCATTGGCAGAACTGTTGACGATCGCAGGTTTGGAAGTTGAAGAAATTGAAGATCGTCGTCAATGGGCTGATGGTGTTGTTGTTGGACGAGTTGTGGACTGCGAAGCTCATCCCAATGCGGATAAATTAAGTGTTTGTCAAGTGGATGTGGGACAACCCGAAATTTTGACAATTGTTTGCGGCGCGAGTAATGTGCGGGCGGATATTTTGGTGCCTGTGGCTACTGTTGGCACTTATTTGCCGACTGTTGATCTAAAAATTCGTCCTGCAAAATTACGGGGTGTGCGCTCAGAAGGTATGATTTGTTCGTTGTCGGAGTTGGGTTTAACGAAAACTTCGGAAGGTATTCATATTTTTACCGATGAGTTATTAAAAGTTGGAACTGATGTGCGGCCGTTGTTGGGTTTGGATGATGTGGTTTTAGAAATTACTCCTACCGCTAATCGGGCTGATGCCATGAGTATGGTCGGAATTGCCAGAGAAGTTGCAGCTTTGACGGGAGCAAGTTTACATTTACCCGAAATTCTCAAAACTGCGATCGCGCCTAGTTCAGGGAATCTTGATCTCAACGTCACTGATCCGAAAGCTTGCCCCATTTATGTTGGTACGGTAATTGAAAATGTGAGCATTAAACCGTCTCCAGAATGGTTACAAACGCACTTGCAAGCGGCTGGAATGCGGTCAATAAATAATGTCGTTGATATTACTAATTATATTTTGCTGGAATGGGGACAACCGCTCCATGCTTTTGACCGAGAACGAACCCAATCTCTGAATGAAAAAGAGCCTTTGACCCTTGGGGTGCGTTTTGCTGAAAATGAAGAAACCTTATCCACTTTGGACGGGCAAAATCGGACGCTGACAACTCAAAATCTTCTCATTACAGCCAATGATTATCCTGTGGCGATCGCGGGAGTAATGGGCGGAGCGGCAACAGAAGTTCATGCGGGAACTCAAAATTTAATTTTAGAAGCAGCAATTTTTGATTCAGTTACTATTCGTCGGTCTAGCAAAAGTCAAAGTCTCCGCAGTGAAGCTTCCACTCGTTATGAACGGGGCGTTAATTTACAGGAATTGGAAATGGCTCTTGATCATGCGATCGCTTTAATCACAGAACTCGCGGGCGGAACAGCGACAGAACAAGTAATTTCTGATAACCGTCCTGATTTTTCTCAACAAGCTATTGAACTCAGATTAGAGCGCATTCAAAAAATTCTTGGCCCTATTAAAACTGAAACAGGCATTGGACAAATTGAAGCCGCAGATGTGTCACGCATTCTCACTAATTTAGGTTGTCAATTAACTGTTATTTCCGAAAATCCCAAAATTTGGACTGTGACGGTTCCCCCTTATCGTTATCGAGATCTTGAGCGCGAAATTGACCTAATCGAAGAAGTGGCTCGTCTCTATGGTTATGACCGTTTTTGTGATGATTTACCCGATAAAACCGAACCAGGCGGCTTGTCTTTAGAATATCAATTAGAAGGCAAATTACGAGAACTCTTTCGGGCAGAGGGTTTAACGGAAGTCGTGCAATATTCTCTGGTCAAACCCCAGGGGCATGAAGTCGTTTTAGCTAATCCTCTTTTAGCGGAATATTCAGCCTTGCGCACCAATTTACTCGATGGTTTAATTGATGCTTTTGAATATAACCAATCCCAGGGAAATGGAGCCTTAAATGCCTTTGAAATTGGGCGGATTTTTTGGAAGAGTAGTGAAGGGATTCAAGAAGCAGATTCTTTAGCTGGAATTGTGGGCGGCGATCGCGTTTCTGAGGGACTTTGGACAAAGGGCGGAAAAGCCATAGCCCTTACCTGGTATGAAGCCAAAGGCATTTTAGAAAGTATTTTTAACCGTTTAGGATTAACCGTAGAATATCAACCCGACATCAAAGATGAGCGTTTTCATCCAGGCAGAACCGCTTCACTGTGGTTAAAAGGTAAGGGATTAGGCACTTTTGGGCAACTTCATCCCCAATTATCTCAAGAACGAGGTTTAGCCAATGAGGTGTATTTATTTGAATTGAATGTCAGTGTAATTATCGATGCGCTCACCCAACCCGAATTTACTACGCCCCATTTTCTTGCTTATTCCACTTATCCTGCTGTAGCAAGGGATTTAGCGTTTTATGCCCCAACTCATTTATCAGTGGCTGAGTTAACTCAATCCATGAATCAATCAGGAGGAAATTTGCTCGCAGGCATAGAATTGTTTGATGAATATCGAGGAGAATCAGTGCCAGAAGGTCAGCGCAGTTTAGCTTTTAGTCTGATTTATCGAGCTTGCGATCGCACATTAACAGATAGTGAAGTTGACCCTGTTCATCATCAGATTCGAGAAACTTTAAGTTCTCAATTTTCGGTGACATTAAGAAGTTAATACGAAATTAAATGGCTGTCAATGGCTTCACAATCTTGATATTCAACCTGGATATGAGGCTGATTGTAATCGTTGTAGTTCATTGTGATTTTTATTCCATAGAAGCTTGATAGGGTGGGCGTAAAGCAATTTTAAAGTTTCATCAACAAGATAACAGCGATCGCACTTGGATAAAAAGCGATCGCCAACGGCAGAAACCTTGCTACCATAATAAAAATTTATATTTAATAAACTTCATTATGAGTTCCAATATCAATTAGGTTGATCTCTTCTTCTTGGGTTTCAGAATTTGGTTCAAAATTGAAGATAATTCGGCAATTATATTCAACAGAAAAAGCCCAAGCACCCGATAATTTACCCTTTAATTTATGAGTACGTAGGGCTTGCTGAATAAAGCTGAAAGCGTTATTGAAAAAGGGCTGGGGAGATTTAGCGAGAAAAAAAGTGCGAGAAAAAGGTCTAGAATGAGTAAAAAGGCTTGCACCCCCTACTTCCAGAACCTTGAACGATGTACCCC
>JANNLO010000004.1:0-3284 GCA_031396835.1 Snowella sp. SOY_38_metabat_116 | reverse complement strand
ATTCTCATTTTAAAACATTTGTACTATAAAAACTTGTCAAATTTACCAATACAGTTAAACAGGTCAACGATAGAATAAGGGTTTCAGGCATTGTAAAGCGATAGATTCATGAGAATCATTCTCATAATGAGAATTGCTGTCACCAATTTTTCTGAAAAATATACGCACTCTTGCCAAAAAATATCATAACATTCGTCAAGACCTCCAACCAGTTATCAATCAACTAGAGCAAGGAGAACTACTCGGTGACGAAATATCAGGGATTGGCTATCCTGTGTTTAAACTAAGAGTTAAAAATAGTGACATTAACAAAGGAAAAAGTGGAGGCTATCGACTAATTTATTACCTCAAAACATTAACAGGAATAGTTCTGCTAACTATTTATCCTAAGTCAGAACAGTCAGACATTGAAGCCGACGAGATTAGGAATATCATCACAGAATATCAACAATGCTGATACAAGCGAATTAGAAAAAGAATGCGATCGCCTAGTTTATGAACTGTACGGACTTACGGAAGAAGAGATTGCTATTATTGGAAACTCTCAATAGCCTAAATCTATAGGTAATTCAAATCTAAATAACTCCTTAAAACCATGACAATAAAAGTAACTATTCCCCAAGCTAGCGAACAATTCTCCCAACTTCTTAAACTCGTCTTAAGAGGAGAAGAAATCGCCATTTACAACGAAGATAATGATAATATTCCCGTAGCCCATATTACGCCAAATCCCTCAAATAAATCTAAACAAATCCCTGGACAAGATCGCGGCAAGATTTTTATAGCCCCCGATTTTAATGCTCCCTTAGATGATGAAATTCTTGCTGATTTTATTGGAGAATAACATGAAATATTTACTTGATACCCATGCTTTTTTGTAGTGGGTTGCTGATGATCCTCAACTTTCTTCCACCGCCAAAGAGATAATCGCTGATCCTGATAATCAAATCTATTTTAGTATCGTTAGTGCTTGGGAAATTATCGTCAAATCAGGGACAGGAAAATTGTCTTTGCCCGAACCTCCTGATATTTATATTCCAAGTCGCATCACTTCTAATCAAATTTTTATTGTTCGTCGTTTATGAACTGTACGGCCTCACCGAAGAAGAATTTGCTATTATTGAAAACTCTCAATAAAATTATCTTAGGCATTTATTAATACCATGAAAACCATTGACAAAAATGAACTAAAAGCTAACTTACTAGAATTTTTACAACTAGTTGAGTTACAAGGAGAAGAAATTTTAATAACAGATGGTAATAAAACCGTTGCAAAAATTTCTCAATATAAATCGCTACCTTCTACTGAAGAATTGTTTAAAAATATGCGAGGAAAAGTTCAATATTTTGAAGATTTGACAACTGCAACAACTGAAGAATGGCCAGAAATGTGAACATTATTCTTGATACTTGTGCCTTAATTTGGTGGAGTTTAGATCCCGACAAACTTTCACCCAAAGCCAAACAAGCTTGTGATCAAATGGAACAACTAAAACATGGCATCGTACCATCAACAGCAATCTGGGAAATAGCTATTAAAGTCAAAAATCGTAAATTGGATCTAGGAATCAAACTTGATGATTATATTGTTGCGCTTCAAGAATCTGATGTTATTCAAATTATTCCAATAGATGAAAACATTTGGTTAGAAAGTGTCAAACTAAAATGGAAACACCGCGATCCAGCAGATAGAATCGTTGTTGCCATTGCAGAACAATATCAGGCTTCTGTTATTACGGCAGATCAAAAAATAGCTGATTTCTATTCTTCTGTAATTTGGTAAACTTAAAATACTCTGCGATCTCTTTTTAAAGCGTAACTATACAGCATAATCAACGCACAAATAATCTTAGAAAAAGAATGTGATCGCCTAGTTTATGAACTCTACGGACTCACCGCAGAAGAAATCGCTATTATCGAAAACTCCCAATAATCTAATCATTTTAGTTACAATCTAAAAATCTAAAAATCTAAACAAATTACTATTTAGTTAAGATGAAAAGTGTTACCACCACCGAATTACAAAAAAATCTTGATCCTCTTCTCATTGAAATTCTTAATACTGGAATTCCCCTAGAAGTTAATTGTCAGGGTAAACTCCTAAGAATTATTCCGATTGAATCCTTCAACAAACTAGACAAATTAGTAAGTCGTCCTGATATTATTGTTGGTGATCCTGAAGAACTCGTTCAAATTACTTGGGAACAAGAGATTAATTTTGATTTATTTAGATAGTCACATTGTCGTTTGGCTTTATGCAGGATTAACCGACAAATTAAGTAACTTAGCTAAAGCATTGATCAACGAACATGAGCTTTTTATTTCACCAATAGTACGCCTAGAGCTACAGTATTTATACGAAATTGGGCGAATTACTGAAAAGTCTGACTTAATTATCTCCGATTTATTTGAGTTATTAGAATTAAAACTATGTCCAAAGGATTTTAATACTATCGTTAGTCAATCTTTAGAAATTAATTGGACTCGTGATCCTTTTGATCGTTTAATTGTTAGTCATGCTCAGGTAAATAATAATATTTTGATAACGAAAGATAAAGTTATTCTAGCTAATTATGATCATGCCATTTGGACTTAAGGCGATCGCCTAGTTTATGAACTTTACGAGTTGACAGAAGAAGAAATTGCTATTATCGAAGGCTCAACTTAAATTAAAATTATCCTAATTAATGTGGGAAAAAATGAGTAAACTTGATAAACTACTCGAAAAACTCTTAAATGATCCCCCTGAATTGGATTATGATGACGTTTACTACATTCTGATCTCTTTCGGCTTTCAAGAAATCTCCAGTAAAGGAAGTCACCACACCTTCCGCAATAATAAAAAACTTAAAATTACCGTACCCAAAAAAGGAGGAAAAACTGTAAAGAGAATTTATCTTAAACAAATTATAAAACTTCTTAAATTAGAAAATTAATAGAAATAAATATGAAAACCTTAGTAAATCCCTCCACCTCAACAGACTACTTAAATCTTCATTATCCCATCACATTTTATCCCGAAACAGAAGGGGGCTATACCGTAACCATTCAAGACTTGCCTGGTTGTATTTCCACTGGTGAAACTCTCCAAGAAGCAATGAACAATATCCTAGATGCAAAACAACAGTGGATTGAAACTGCCTTACAATACGGTGATCTGATTCCCCTTCCTTCAACGTTTATTGATCATTAACTATCATTATTATTGGTTCATAAACTAGGCGATCGCCTAGTTTATGAACTTTACGGAATTACTGAATAATAGATTGCTATTATTGAAAAAT
>JANNLO010000028.1:0-3006 GCA_031396835.1 Snowella sp. SOY_38_metabat_116 | reverse complement strand
ATTGTAACTAAAATTCTCAGAAAAAACTGATAATTGAGAATTCTTATCAATATGAAGTTCTCAAATGAAGGTTTTTCGTAAAAAGGCTTTTGGTTCGGTTAAGAAATAAAAAGATATATTGAGAGGTGCTGAATGTGGGCTGTATAAGCATTTCAGCGATTTCAATTGTTATTTGCCAGCAGGTCTATTGTGGAATGCCCCAGCATTCCTAGCTGTGTCAGTCAGGGAGAAAGCAAAGATCAAGCTCTAGAAAATATTGAAGACGCGACACAGCTTGTCTTCAGGTGAGAGCCGAGCGAGGTTTGCCATTGACAGTAGAAACTAAACAAATCGAAGTATTAGCATAGTCATGGCATCAACATTGATTGACAGTACAGGAATTTGTGATCGTAATATAAACCGAAAAAAAAGAAGGAATTATTGCTAACTCCCCCATTATGATCTATTGATCTGCTCCCTCAATCGGTGCAAAACCTTGCCGTTGAATATTTTCTGTCACATGACGCGGCTCTAGGAATTGCAACAAATAATCAGGGCCGCCTGCCTTGGAACCAACTCCTGATAACTTAAAGCCTCCAAACGGTTGACGAGAAACGATCGCGCCTGTAATAGTCCGATTAATGTAGAGATTACCAACTTCAAACTCACGGGCCGCCCGATCAATATGCTCAGGAGTACGGGAAAAAAGACCGCCTGTTAGGGCATAATCTGTGCCATTGGCAACGGCTAAAGCTTCATCAAAATCAGTTACCTTAATCACGGCAACAACGGGGCCAAAAATCTCTTCTTGGGCAATAATTGCAGTAGCAGAAACATTTTTGAAAATAGTGGGGCTGACAAAATAACCGTCTAGATTAATCTCACCTTCTAGGGCAATTTCTGACTCTAATTTACCTTTGGCAATATATTCTTTAATGCGTTTTTGGGAAGTTGCATCAATCACAGGGCCGACCTGGGTTCTCGGATCATCCGTCGGGCCAACATTGAGAGAACGGGTCGCTTCTACAAAACGTTCCACAAAAGCATCATACACAGGCTCAAGGACGATAATGCGGGAACAGGCGGAACACTTTTGTCCCGTATAACCAAAGACGGAATAGACCGCACTGGCGACGGCTTGATCGAGATCGGCACTTTCATCGACAATCATGGCATTTTTACCGCCCATCTCTGCAATGACTCGTTTGAGATGCTTTTGTCCAGGTTGCAACACCGCCGCATCTGCATAGATCCGACAACCCACTTCTCGCGATCCTGTGAAGGCGATGAGATGAACATCGGGATGATTGACCATGTGGGAACCGACCACCGAACCTTTGCCAGGAACGTATTGGAACACTCCCTTGGGAATCCCTGCTTCGATTAAAATTTCGGTAATTTTAGCCGCAATCACCGTTGACGTTTCCGCAGGTTTCAATAAAGTACAATTGCCTGTTACCAAAGCCGCGACGGTCATTCCTACCGCGATCGCAAAGGGAAAATTCCAAGGAGAAATCACCAGAGCTAAACCGCGTGGTTGATAAGTATAACGATTAGTTTCCCCCGCAATATCGTAATTATGACCCTGATCCAACCGCTCCATTTCATCAGCATAGTAACGACAAAAATCGATCGCTTCCGAAACTTCTGCATCGGCTTGGGGAATAATTTTACCGACTTCCAAACAAATCCAAGCATTCAGTTCATGGCGACGAGTTTCCATGATTTCTGCCGCTTTACGGAGGATACCCGCTCTTTCCCGTACAGGGGTTTTCTTCCAAGCAGGAAAGGCATTTTTTGCCGCTTCTAAGGCTAGATCCGCTTGATCTAGATTAATTAAGCCAATTTTACCAATCAATTCCTGGGGACGGGAGGGATTAACCGAATCAATTAACACTTCTGTTTCAACATATTCCCCATTAATCAGGGGTAAATAGGTTTTGCCTAGAGAATTTTTAACTTCTGCTAACGCTTGCATGGCTTCATCCCGTAGGACTGCGTTGGAATAGTCCGTGTCGGGTGAATTGGGATAGCCTTTGGTGGGCAAGCTATCGTGACCGAGAACTTTTGGGGACGCAATCAGATCATCAATCGAAACGCCTTCCAAATTCTTCCGTAAAAAGGAACTATTGGCTGTATTTTCTAATAAACGACGAATTAGGTAGGACATCCCTGGTAAGAGTTTTCCATAGGGTGCATAGACCCGAACTCGATGACCCCGTTTAACCAAGGCTTTGGCTAGTTGATCGCCCATACCATACAGCACTTGCATTTCAAAACGGCGTTTGGGAATTTGCAAAGTCTCCGCGATCGCGCAGGCTAGGGCTTGGGAACGCACATTATGGCTCCCGATCGCCGCATAGAGATATTCATGATTTTCCAATAACAAATAGGTCATGCGTTCATAATTGGCATCCGTTGCAGTTTTTTCCAGATAAACGGGAATGGGCCAGTGATTTTGTTGAGATTTAATGGTTTCCTGATCCCAATAGGCTCCTTTGACCAGGCGCACGGTGACGGGATAGCCGCGATGTTTACCCCATTCAATCAAATTTTTGAGATCCTGCTCAGAATCTTTCAAATAGGCTTGTAAGGTAATCCCAATATCAGTACGGGGGCGAAATTCTTCTTCTATCAATAATTCTTTGAGAATATTTAAAATCAAATCCTTGTAGGCATACTGTTCCATATCAAAGTGAACGGCAACCCCCAATTCCTTCGCTCGACGCAATAAAGACCGAATGCGATCGCAGACTTTGAGTTGACTGCCCTCTGGATCAAAGGAATCAAATTGGGAATAAAACGCGGTTAATTTAACAGAAACCTGAACTTTAGGAACTGTTTCACCATCTGCTTCATCAATCTGGGGAACCGTTGACCATTTAGCCGCTTCTTGGGACAATTGCTCCATTAAATCCAGATAACTCTGCCAATATCCCTCGGCTTCGATTTCCGTAATGACCGCTTCCCCCAACAGGTCAATCGTAAAACCCATTTTCTCTTTTCTGAGGCGTTCTACGGCTTTTG
>JANNLO010000305.1:0-5148 GCA_031396835.1 Snowella sp. SOY_38_metabat_116 | reverse complement strand
GGAAAAATTCTACAATTGTGTCGAACGAGCCTAGTTTTTTCAAATCTACTGCCCTGAGTAAATTATAATCATCCTGATTTCATTAACAATATCCCTCTATCAACCATTTTACCAGCTTGTTTTCATAATGAGAATTGCTGTTAGTAAGTTTACTACCGCATCAATTATTGTTTTGAGTGTTTCTAGTTTTAAATCGCCAACTTTTGAGATTATTAAGCTACTATTTGCGGTAAATAGTTTACATGGGCGAGCATAGCTAATGAGCCTTAAGGAACCATTGGCAAAATCGTCATCGCTTAGTTTAATTGACTGTAAATCAGCATAGGATTTACTTGTTATTTGGCAAAGTATCCAGTCTTCTTTTCCTGCGTTAGCCAACACAACGGCGGGACGAAGTTTGGACTGTGAGAGATCAGAAAAGGGAAAGGGAATTAAAATTATTGAGCCAGTTGTAGGTGTGACCATGCTTCATCCTCTTCGGGTCTTAACCAATCTTTTGCTAAAGTTGCTTCACTTAATAAGGCTGTTTCTGAGGTAGAAATTATGGGATTTTCTTCAAGAATAGTAACGATCGCCTTTTTGGAGGAGGAAAGTTTAACTGATTCGAGCAAATACACGTTACCTTCTGGATCAATAATTGCTTCAATGGATTGAATCATGAATTATATTTTACAGTTGATTGTTGTGTGATTATTTTACCAATTTTAAGGGTATTGGGGACAACCGCAATGAAAAAGGCAAACCAAAGAAGTCTGCCAAAATTGTTGTTGTTCAGTTTTTTAGAGTGAAGTTATAGAGAAAGATGTTGCGGTAGAATGTTGGATTTCCTTTCTTCAACTCAACTTAAGACTAATTTTAGAATGAGGATGAAGCAGTTCCTGATCCACAGCTAGAAGAGAATGCTACACTTGCGGTGCCTGAGCCGTTACTTACCAAAACGGCAAAACTGGTCGTCCCACTACCAGTGACGATTCTCGATGTAGGTGAAACACTGCTGACTTTACCACTGCCAGATGCTGAGATGGTCAAGTTGCTGGCGTTGGCATAGGTAACAGAGATTGTACCGCCACTATTCTTAGTGAGACCTGCACTAGCAGGAACGGTGACAGCACACACTGGGGTATCAGTCGCTAGCTTATAGGTATATCCTATAGCAGTAGTACAAGGAACAACCGAGTTAGCAGGAACAGACTGCTCTAGGATGGTATTAGATGCACCATTAGGATTGGATGTCCCTATTGGCGTTCCTGTAAAATTAACAAGAGCAGATTGAACAGCAGTTAGTAAGGTAGCTGCCGTTTTGCTTGCTGTGCTAGTTCCTACAAGATTAGGGACAGTGCAGGTTGTGATATTTTGACTAGCAACCTGAGTGACGTTGGTGGTACCTCTGATGGCGGCAATTTGTATTTGTTCTGCCGAAGTCGGAGCCGTGACGGTATATATTTCATCTACCGTTGCCCATTGGCTCGAAGAGCCTATTTTATTTTTGGATGGAAAAGTTACCGCCGACATCATATTGTTCCAGTTAGAACCAGATTGTGACATAGCAATGTGGTTTCCTTGACCGCCACCAGTAAAAGAATTAAGCCAGTAAATACCGTTATTATTGGGACCACCGCCACAGCCTTGAGCTTGTCCACCCCCATTCTGATCAAGGTTATAGGTAGGTGCCCAAAAGAAGATATCACAGATAGAAGGATTACCACCCAAATGAAGAGTTCCTGAAGCCGATTTCCCAATAATTTTGGCATCAGTGGCATCGCAACCTGTTACACCAGCACATTGATGTTTTAGAGCTTTTTTTCCACCTTGTAAATTAATATTGCCATTTAGGTAAATAGTAACTTTATAGCCTGGAGTGATATTTAAATTATCAGTAATAGTGTCTAAAGTATATTGATATTCACCAGCCGAATTTCGGTTCGCCCCACTCGTAATATCCGCAGTGCGTGGTAGAGTGCGAGTCCCCGATTGTAGAGGAATTGCATTCGCTTGAGTACCAGTATTTGCGAAAGTCAGTGCAATAATATTGGTGGTAGGAGTCGTTGGAGCATCGGGCATTGGAATGTTTGTAGCCTCCATCGTGAAACCAGTTCCTAATGTTGCGACAATTTTACTGGGATTTACTCCACAATCATAGGCAACATTAGCATCAACTTTACCTGCATTGAGACTTGTTTTTACCCATAAGCCTGGAAAGGCTGACGTTGGATTGGTCGAAATACCGCTAGAGACAGGAACAGTTGTAACTATGTTAGATAAAGAGCGGCTATCAGCACCAGCTTTCCCTTGTACGTGAACCTTAGCTGTTCCGTCTGGATAAAAGTAATAATTTTTAACCTGATAATAGGGGGCTAAAGCCGAGTTACTGCTATCAGGATTAGGTAATGACTGTGAACTTGCAGCAGCAGCAGTCATTGCTGCCATTTGAGCAAGAATTGCTGTTTTTACGGCTGAATCAGCTTGAGATTTATAGGTACAGCTTTGCTGCTTGGAGTTATTTACCACATTGGTCATCATAGATACTGCCGTAGCAGAAGTAGGTGCATTAACTGCATTTTGCCAATCAACCAGACTGTACTGAGCTAAATATGGATTTTGGGTTATAAAATTCTGAACCCTCGTCAAACCTGTTTCAGCCGCCGCCATACTGGAAGCTTTAGCCTTTTGAGAGACAACCTTAGTTTGATCGCCCTGGGCGCGAATCATCAAAGTAGTACCAACAAGCATGATTACGAGTCCCGTCATTATTGCCATTGGTAATGCAAAACCTGAATGACGATTAACTTTGCGTTGACCCAAATAATTAATAAGAAAAAGCTTAAATCGAGTATTCATAATAGATAACCATAACTCTTATATCTAACTATTATCTAGAGTTATCTTGAGGTTGTGAGTGATCTAGATCACAGGTTGATTATGAATATTTTGCAGTTTCCAGAAAAATTGATGTGCCAAATTACACATTATCAAAGTCAAACATAAAAGGTTTATTTGGCTAAATGAAGCTTGGGATCTTGAGCAACCCAACCCACAGGCGATTGAAAACGTACCTCAAAATGTAAATGGGATTCAGGAATATCGGGTTTTCCACTTGTTCCCACAAAACCTAAAATGTCTCCCGTTTTCACTGTTTGACCAACTTCTACCTGAAAACGATTCAATTGAGCATAGCGCGTTTGTCGTCCTTGACCATGATCAACCACCACCAAAAAACCATAGGGCCCTTCTTTACTCACTAAAATAACCGTTCCCGAAGCCGCCGCCAAAACAGGTGTATCCGTCGCTGCTAAAAAATCAATGCCACTATGAAAAAAAGTTTGCTTTGTTTGCGGATTTGTTTGCCATCCATAATCTAACCCGATTTTGGCGATCGCGGGGAGAGGATAACCGCTTAGTCCAGTGTAATTATCCTTGGGTTTTTGGGCGATCGCTTTCCAAGTTATGCCTGGAATAAAAACAATTGTCGGATTTTTTTGACAACCATTAATTTCAAACAATAAATCAGCCCGAATACCATAAGCTTTAGCTAAATCTTGCCAGTTTGCTCCAGTAGGAACAGTTAAACGAATGCCATTAAAAGGCGGAATCAGAATAAATTGACCAACAGGAATTTTACCGTTATTTAAATTGGGATTAAGTCTAATTAAAGTTTCAGGAACTAATTTATAACGCTGGGCAATAGACGCGATCGTTTCACCTTGAGCAATTTTATGGCGTTGCAAACGAGAGAGAACAGGTTTAGGACAATTCGCATCTAGAGAATTAGAAGAAGATTGGGCAAAAGTGAAGGGAGAAAAAACTAAAAATAAACTTAAACAAAATAAGAATGAAAAAATTAATTTGCTTTTTTTAACTTGAAAGTTTTTCGGCGATCGCCAAGATTGATTGATTAGTTTCAACATAAAATAGTGAATCAACTCAATTTCTCCCGTCCACAAAAGCCATTTTTCATCATATTTCCAATCAAAGTTACAATACTCGCAAAACGCTGGGAATCGCTTTAATTGCGTCTAATTTTTCCATTTCTGTTAACGCATCCCGAAAATCGCCTTCCTTGACATTATGAGTGACAACCACAATTTCGGCACAGTTTTCCTGAAAACCAATTTGCACAACAGATTCCAAGCTAACTCGATGATTCCCAAAACTCATGCCAATGTGACCAATCACTCCAGGCACGTCATAACAAAGAAAACGGGCATAAAAACGGGTTTTTAGATTTTCAATGGCAGTTATTTGGCAATAATGTTGATGAATGCAACTCAGCAAAGGATCAAGATCATCCGTGACTTGACTGCTCGATAAAATTCCCACAATATTTAAAATATCAGAAACTACCGCACTGGCTGTTGGCCCCGCTCCTGCTCCCCGTCCATAGAACATGACTTGCCCTAAAGGATCACCTTCTACTAAAATTCCATTATAAACGCCGTTGATATTCGCTAAAGGATGATTTTTTGGAACCAGAGTTGGATGCACACGCAATTGCAAACTTTCTGAAGCTTCTCCTTTTAAACCTTCGGCAATCGCGAGTAATTTAATCACAAAACCCAATTTGTCGGCATAGCTAATATCCACCGCACTAACTTGTCGAATGCCTTCACAGTAAACATCTTCCCGCTTAACTCGTCCACCAAATCCCAAAGAAGCCAAAATTGCAATTTTATCCGCCGCATCATAACCATCCACATCCGCACTGGGATCAGCTTCAGCATAGCCTAATTTTTGCGCTTCTGTTAATACTGCTTCAAAATCCGCACCTTCGACAGTCATTCTGGTCAAAATATAGTTAGTTGTGCCGTTAACAATGCCGATAATACTTTGAATCCGATTTGCTCCCAAAGATTGTTTGAGCGGTTTAATAATAGGAATGCCACCACCAACGGCCGCTTCTAGTAATACATAGACCCTAGCTTTGTTGGCTGCACTATAAATTTCAGGGCCATAGCGAGCAATGACTGCTTTGTTTGCCGTGACGACGTGTTTTTTGTGGGCAATAGCTTTTAAGATTAGCGATCGCGCTGGTTCCAATCCGCCCATCAGTTCGACAATAATGTCAATTTCGGGATCAGTCACAATCGCTTCCAAGTCAGTTGTCAAAACGCCAGCAGGCAGATCAACTTCACGAATTTTATCCAGCGATCG
>JANNLO010000302.1:0-3808 GCA_031396835.1 Snowella sp. SOY_38_metabat_116 | reverse complement strand
GATTTCTTTTGCTATAGATAGATTGAAACAGCCCTACCGTCAAAAGGGGGACACTGGTGGGATTTTTACTGTATTCTTTAACCTGATTTTGAATCCCTTCATCCCCACAAAGTTCTTGTCGAAGCACCGTTAAGGTAGATTGCCAAACAGACTTACTGCCAAAATCTTGTTTTCCGTACTTTTCTGTCCATAATTGGTCAAAACTTTGTTCAATCTGACCATTATTATCGATTAAAATCGTTAAAGCTGTTTTGCCAGGATCATAATCTTGCAAAAGTTGGGAAAAGTTTTCGATTTCGGCAGAAGTAAATTAGGTAATCATAAAATAAGCCTCTTTTTAGAACAATTTGAAGAAGAATATAAAGATCAAACCGTAAATTTATCGGTAATACGTTGCATCGCTTCTTCTACATTTTTCCGACTATTAAAGGCAGAAATGCGGAAATAACCTTCACCTGCGGCACCAAAGCCTGAACCTGGTGTTCCGACCACATTAACGGTTTCTAATAATTTATCAAAAAATTCCCAACTCGATAAACCCTGGGGCGTTTTTACCCAAACATAAGGCGCGTTAATTCCACCATAAACTGTTAAATTAGCCGCCGTGAGTTTTTCGCGGATAATTTGGGCATTATCCATATAGAAACTAACTAAATCTTTAACTTGTGCCTGACCCTCGGGAGAATAAACGGCTTCTGCGCCTCGTTGCACAATGTAGGAAACGCCATTAAATTTGGTGGATTGACGACGATTCCAGAGTTTCCACAAATCTACTTCTGAACCGTCTGCTGCTTTGCCTTTTAAAGTTTTGGGGACAACGGTAAGAGCGCAACGGGTTCCTGTAAATCCTGCATTTTTAGAAAAAGACCGAAATTCGATCGCGCAATCTTTGGCTCCGTCAATTTCATAAATCGAATGGGGAAGACTGGGATCGGTAATAAAAGCTTCGTAGGCAGCATCAAAGAAAATGATTGAGTTATTAGCTTTAGCGTAATTAACCCAAGCTTGTAAATGTTCTTTTGTGGCGGTTGAACCAGTTGGATTATTAGGAAAACAAAGATAAATTAAATCGACTTTTCGCGTGGGTATTTGGGCCGTAAAGTTATTTTCAGCAGAGATAGGCAAATAAACAAAACCCTCATATTCGCCTTTTTCATTTGCATCTCCTGTATGACCTGCCATAACGTTAGTATCCACATAAACGGGATAAACGGGGTCAGTGACAGCAATTATATTATCATTGCCAAAAATATCGAGAATATTACCCGTATCGCACTTAGAACCATCAGAAATAAAGATTTCCGAGGCATCAATTTCACAACCTCTGGACTGAAAATCGTGTTGAGCAATTTTTTCTCGTAACCAAGCATAGCCCTGTTCTGGGCCATAACCTTTAAATAATTCGCGATCGCCCATGTCTTGAACGGCTTGAATCATGGCATTTCGACAAGCTTGCGGCAGAGGTTCGGTAACATCACCAATGCCCAAACGAATAATTTTTGCCTGGGGATTTGCTTCTGCAAATAGATTAACCCGACGGGCAATTTCAGGGAAAAGATAACCTGCTTTTAGTTTGAGATAGTTGTCGTTAATTCTGGCCATTTTGTTTTTTATTCCTGACGATATTAATAACAGTATTAACGCGAAATTGCTAAATATTAGTTATTTCAATGTAAGCCTATCATCATATAGTAATTTCACCATTATTTAAAACATTTAAAAATTAAATTTGTTCACTAATTGCTTTATGGTAGAGTTTTTGAATCCGCTCTAAAAGTTTATCAAATGAAGATTTTGCTTGTCCATAAACAGGATCTGATTCTTGTAGTTTAGTTAAAAGTTTAGCTTCTTGCACAGGAATATCTCCATCGCTGTAAATCAAGCCACTCAACGTTTCTAGGAGTTCTTCATAATCTCCATCATCATGATTATCTCCTAAATAATTTTGTAGCCATTTGTAACATTCTTGCGCTTGAACTGGTTTTAACTCTGAAAGTAAGGACTTTAGTTCAGGATCATTTTCTACTTGATATTTTGTAGCTATGCGGTGCAAATATTCACGTTCTTCAGATTGAATAATACCGTCAATCCAAGCGGCTCCAATCAGAATTTTAATCAGTTGTTTTGTTTTTTGTTTTTGATCGTTACTCATAGTTGACCTCAACTTTTTGAATGGGGAATAAATAGAATTAGTAATAAAGGCTGTTTTAATTAAGATAAAAGTAATTAGTTGCTTGCAGATTTTTCTAATTTACAGATAAAGAAACCATCCATTTTTTGATGATGGGGTAATATTTGAATCCATTGCTCCGTATTTTCTGGAAATAATTCAGATAATTTAGGAGATGGTGGACAAATTCGCCAATCAGGATGACTTTTAAGAAAAGTTTGAATAACTGCTTGATTTTCTTGAAAATTTAAAGTGCAAGTCACATAGACAAGACTGCCCTGAGACTTCACCCACGAAGCTGTTTGGGTTAAAAGTTCCCCTTGCAAGTGGGTTAATTCTTTTATTTTATCAGGGGTTTGCCGCCAACGCAGATCGGGATTACGGTGCAAGGTTCCCAGTCCTGAACAGGGTGCATCGACTAAGACGCGATCGCCTTGCTGGATAAATTGTTTAAATTCTCGACTATCTCCCACTAAAGTTTGAATGGAATTTATGCCTAAACGTTCTACGGTTTTATCTAATTTTTTGAGACGAGATGCCGTGCGATCGCAAGCCCAGATTTTACCTTTATCTCCCATTAATTCGGCAATATGCGTTGTTTTTCCGCCTGGAGCCGCACACGCATCAATAATAACTTCATTAGGCTGAGGATCGAGTAAATAAGCGACTAATTGCGCACTAGAATCCTGAACTGTCCACCATCCTTCCTGAAATCCAGGTAATTTTTGAATAGCACGAGTTGCTTTGGTTAAGCGCAATGTTTGGGGAAAACCAGGTAATTTTGTAACTTCAATTTGATGATCTTGAAACGCTTTTTCGACAATTTCAAGAGTTGTTTTAAGGGGATTAATCCTAATATCAATCGTTGGTGCTTGGTTAAAATATTGACATAATAATTCTGTTTCTTTCTCTCCAAATTGTTCTAAAAAAAGAGCAATTATCCAGTCGGGAAAACTATAAAAAATACCCAATCTTTTGGTTAATTGATCAGGTAAAATTAAGGGATCTTTATTATTTTCACTTAATCGTAAATAGGTCCGCAAAATTCCATTAACTACCCCCGACAATCCTTTTAAACTATTATTTTTTGCTAACTCAACACTGGTATTAACAGCCGCTGAATCGGGAATTTGGTCTAAATAGCGTAATTGATAAAGTCCAATTTGTAAAATTCTTCTTAAATCAGAAGGTTGTTTACTAATAGATTTCTGACTAAATTGTTCAATTAGTGTATCTAAGGTTCTTTGTCTACGAATGATGCCATAAACTAATTCCGTCACTAATCCGCGATCGCTATTTTTGAGTTCAATATTTTGTAAAACACGATCAAGGGCAATATCAGTATAACTATCCCGTCGATCAATCTCTCGTAAAGCCAAAAAAGCAAGTTGGCGGGCTTGATTCATAAATAAAAATTAAGGATAATTAAAAATAATAAAGGGCGCAACCAATACGCCCCTAAAAGTTAGATTATTTAACTATTTCACCAAATGCGCTTCTAAGAACCAGAGGCGTTTGTCAGTGTTGCGAGAAATTTAGGTATAAAGGTAGGAAGTGTCGGCATCTTCTAAATCTGCTGTATATGCGATAGCCGTTCGGACATTAGCCGCATAAGTTCCATAGCGATCGCTCAGAGCC
>JANNLO010000300.1:0-7723 GCA_031396835.1 Snowella sp. SOY_38_metabat_116 | reverse complement strand
TGAGTAAAGTGGCTTGGTTGCCCGATAGTTTTGGGTTTTCCTGGCAATTACCGCAACTTTTTCAACAAGCTGGAATTGAATATTTTGTTACGGGAAAATTGCATTGGAATGATAGTACTAAATTTCCATTTGGTGCATTTTGGTGGCAGTCTCCTGACGGGACAAAATTATTTAGCGTTATGTCTCCTCCAAATGTTGCAGGCGTGATGGATACTAATCCGATTACGATGGTAAATTATGCTCTAGATTGGGAAAAACAAACGGGATTAACGGATGTTTTTTGGTTGCCTGGCGTGGGAGATCATGGCGGTGGCCCTAGTCGGGATATGTGGCAAGTTAAATATTGTTGGCAAAATTCAGATTTTTTTCCTAAAATTACAACGACCACCGCATTAGAATATCTTACTAAAATCAAAACTAAATTATTAGATAAACCTGAAACTATTCCTACGTGGCAAGATGAATTATATCTAGAGTTTCATCGAGGTTGTTATACGACTCATGCTGATCAAAAATCGCAAAACAGACGTTGTGAAGGATTACTTTATGAAGCCGAACTTTGGTCTTCTTTAGCCAACATTATTAGTCAATATTCCTATCCTAAATTAGAACTAGAAAAGGCATGGAAACGAGTTTTATTAAATCAATTTCATGATATTTTGCCTGGAACTTCTATTCCTCAAGTCTTTGTTGATGCTAATCAAACTTGGGATTCTGTTCAACAAGTTACTCAGCAAATTATTGAAGAAGCTTTAGGCGCGATCGCCAGTCAAATTGATTTTTCTAAAATACCTCAAAAAAACGCAAAACCGATTCTTATTTTCAACAGTTTAAATTGGAAACGTTCAAATGTTGTTCGCCATTCTGTAGATTCAAAAAATTGGCAAGTTTATAATATTGAAGGAGATTTGCTACCTTCTCAAATAACTTTTGATCATCAGCTTTGTTTCCTCGCAGAAAATATTCCATCCATCGGTTATCAAGTCTTTTGGCTTTGTGACCAAGAAAATTTAGAATTATTAACTGAAGCTCAGCCTAAAAATCATCAAGAATTTGTTTTAGAAAATACGAATTTAAAAATTATTATTAATCCTAAAACGGGAGAAATTGATAGCCTATTTGATAAGATTAATCAAAAAGAAATTATGCAAAGTGCGGGAAATCAACTTCAATTTTTTGAAGATAAAGGTCAATATTGGGATGCTTGGAATATAGATCCTAATTATGCTCAATATCCTTTACCAAATGCTCTTTTAAAATCAATTGAAATTTTAGAATCTGGCCCAATTCGACAACTTATTCGAGTTATTAAACAATTTAATCAATCAGAATTTTGTCAAGATTATTGTTTGGAAATTAATTCTTCTATTCTCAAAATTATTACCCAGGTAAATTGGCAAGAAACTCATGTTTTAGTCAAAGCTACTTTTCCTGTTACTTTAGAAAGCGATGAGATTTTTTACGAAATCCCTTGTTCTGCGATCGCCCGCTCAACTCGACCTAAAACGGCAGCAGAAAAAGCAAAATGGGAAGTCCCAGCCCTACAATGGGCAGACTTGAGTGATATTCGCCAAAACTATGGTGTAAGCCTTATTAATGATAGTAAATATGGCTATGACAGTCAACCGAATCAACTCCGTTTAACGCTTTTAAGAAGTTCTATCTGGCCCGATCCTCAAGCTGATCAAGGACTACATCAATTTACCTATGCAATTTATCCCCATCTTGGAAATTGGCAAACAGCAAAAACTGTCCAAAAAGCCTATGAATTGAATCGTCCACTGCAAGTTTTTATTCCTTCAGTTAACTTTAATCAATCAAAAGATACCGACAAAATTTTATTACCAAGTGCGTATCAATTTCTGAAATTTAATGCTGATAATCTTTGTTTAATGGCTTTTAAACAAGCTGAATCTGATCCAAAAAATTGGGTTTTAAGAGTTTATGAATATGAAGGAAAAACGGCAGAATTAGCATTAGAAAATAATTTGAATCTGGCGATCGCAGAATGGATGAATTTATTAGAAAAAACTATTAAATCGGAAACAATTATTAATCCTTGGAAAATTATTAGTTTTCGCCTTGCAATTCAATAACTAACCGAACAAATTTCTTTTTACCAACCTGCAACACTTTATTATTTAGAGCTTCTGCACTCTCAAAAATTAAATCAACTTCTGTTAGGCGATCGCCATCCAAACGCACTGAACCACCTTGAATTTGACGACGACCTTCCCCACTACCAGCACACAGACCACTAGCAGCTAATAAATAAAACAATTTAACAGGAAAAATTATCTGGGCAAGAGAAAATTCGGGAACACTTTCACTAGAAGTTGCATTACCTTGAATTACCAATTCTTGGGCTGTTTTTTGGGCAGCGTGGGCCGTTTCTTTTCCATAAAACTGAGCAACAATTTCTAACGCTAAAAGTTTTTGAGATTCTCTGGGATTTTCAGGCAGTTGCGCCAAATCGAAATTGGTTAAAAGCTCGAAATAGTCCTTAATCAAGGCATCAGGCGTTTTTTCTAGCTTAGAATACATAGATAACCCATCTTCTCGTAAGCCTACGTAATTATTTAAAGATTTAGACATTTTTTGAGTGCCATCTGTTCCAATTAAAATTGGCAATAATAAACCAAATTGGGGCTTTTTCTTAAAATGGCGTTGTAAATCCCGACCCACAGCAATATTAAATTTTTGGTCAGTTCCGCCCAATTCCACATCTGCATCCACCATAACTGAGTCATAACCCTGCATTAAGGGATAAAGAAATTCATGGAGAAAAATAGGGTTTTCTTTGACAAATCGTTCTGAGAAGCCTTCTTTTGCCAACATTTGGCCAACGGTCATGGTTGCCAATAATTCCTGAATTTTTGCTAAGCTTAATTGACTGAGCCAATCACTGTTGTAAAAAATCTCTAGTCGTCCAGGCGTATCAAAATCCAAAATTGGGCGCAATTGCTCTAAATAATTTCTGGCATTGCTGCGAACCTGCTCGGCAGTTAATTGTTTGCGAACTTCCGATTTTCCTGTAGGATCACCGATTTGAGCAGTAAAATCTCCAATAATCACGACTGCAATGTGTCCAGCATCCTGAAACGCCCGTAATTTACGAAAAGGAATGCTATGTCCCAAATGAATTTCGCTTCCTGTCGGGTCAATTCCTAATTTGATGCGCAGAGGATGATTGCATTGGGCGATGAGTTGGGCAAGATTTTCTTCCGAATTTTTAGAATCAGATTGGTGAGGAAAAATTTCGTGGGTTCCGCGATCAAGCCAGGCAAGTGAAGAATCGTTTACGACAGTCATTACTTTTTTGCAAATAAAATGGGGCGTTACTCAGGATTACTATTATAAAGCTGAGGGGATCAGTCATTGATAACTGAAACTGATAAATTGGCACTTTATGACTGTGTTAGTCGTTGAATTTGGCGACTTTCGAGTTCTAAAACACGACGAGCAAAATCAGGATCACAGTCGAGCAAGTCATCAAAAGCATCCACTGAAACCGCTAGAATACGAGTTTTTTCGCTGTCGGCAAGAATGGTATTTTTTAAATCACTGTGACCTAAAACTTCTAGTTCATCCAAAACTTGTCCAGGATAAAGACTTTCTACCCGAATTTCTTCTGTTAAATGATAGTAAATTTTGGCTTCTCCTTCAATTAAAAGTAACAACTCTCGACAGGTATCTCCCGCTTCTGTGATCGCTTCATCTTTTCTATAAGTTCTTATTTCAGCGCGATCTCCTAAAGCTATTAATGTTCCCGTTTGCATTTGAGAAAAGAAGTCACTATTAAACAAATAAACTAATTTTTCTAATCTTGAAAACATCGATAAAGTAGGTGTATTGTTGATAGAAAGAAGTGTTTTTAAAGTTTCTTTAGTCAGGGAAGAATTAGATTCTAAAGTCAAATTAGAAGCAATCACTTGGGCTTTGTCGAAATCAAGTTGAGCAATTAAATAAAGTGTCACGGATTGAATCAAAGCATTATCATTTTCTAGAAGAATTTCTAAATGACTTACTATTTCTTGGGTTGAATATTCCCTCGACAAATCCATATAATTTACTTTTTGTTGACTAAAAATATTAACAATTTCTGGATTCCATTCATCTTGTAAAGTTTCATTTTCCAAAAGTTCTACCACAATTGCAGGAGCAAGTTGTTTAAGAGACTGGACTATTGCTAGAACATCAGGTTCATTTTGCCGAGTCTTTAGAATTGCTAACAAGTTTCTGACAATTAATATTTGTTTCCGCTTTAGATTATCTTGTAATATTTTTACTACTGCTTGATGTTCTTGAAGATTAGGTTGAGCTAAGGTAAAACTGCGATCGCGTAATTCTGTTAATCGCGCCAGTAGAAATTCTACTTTGTTCATACTACTTGTACTTAGAGAAAGTCCTTCTAAAATTGCAGTTTCTTCTTGATCTGTAATCGAATAATCTCGATTGAGAGAACGCATTTTGTTTGAATTTTGGGGGGGTAATTCATGCTGTTGTTGTAGTCTCAGCATTCGTTCTAAAGATTTTTGATAACCGTTTAAACGGACTTGATTTTCTAAACTCCATTGACGATTGGGATTAAGTAATTCAGGGTCTTCAATCCCTAACTCTTCTAAAACTTCGCGGTGTTCATCGTCAGTTATCGCCAACTCTTGCCTCATTTGTTTTAATACTTCTAAGCTACTAGCACTATTTATATAACCTTCTTCTAATGATTCTTTGACAACTCCTTTATAAACTTGATGTCGTTTATCTCGGTTAAAACCAATCAAAACTTTTGCTAATACATAAACTTCATTGGGTTGGAGATCTTTAAGAGAACGACCTTCTAAAAACTGAGAAACATCAAGTTGTAATTTCTCCAATTGTTTGCGTAAACGAATCGCTAAACTTTCGCGGGAATAAATTTCTTGACTTTGATTCCAGGTTTTTTGTAGCCACAAGGTACTCAGAAAAAGAAGCATAAAATCAAATAAATATTGTACCCAAGAAGGTAAAAGTTGAAGGAGAGGACGACCTGCAAACAGGAAGAAGAAGTCAAAAATTCCAAAGGTACAAATTGCAAATAAACGATGGCGAACAACTTCAGGCTTTACTTTAAAATAAGTTTGGAAATAGGATTTAGCTTGTGTTTCAATAGCTCTACCTAGAATGATCGCGATCGCGGTAAAACTTCCTAACACTAATGGCACAGCAAAGAGCTTAGGAATATTAATCGCTTGACCAAAGAGATAAAGACCAGGATTCATCAAGGAAGCAAGTTGATTAGGATCACGATTCCACATTCCTGAAAAGTAGTAGTCCCAATTGCCAGCATATAAATAGTAATAAAAGAAATAGCCAATGACTAAACCAACATAACCATAGCGAATGAAAGATTTTTCAGGTTTATTTAAGCCATCCCAATAAGCTCGTTCAGAATCAATATCAAAGCAAGGACTTTGACAAGCAACACAAGCACTTTGTTCAGTTTTATCGGGTAGAACAGTGCGGCACATAGATTGGCTAATTTTTTCATCACTCAAGTGAGGTTTACTGCCCAATAATCCACTCGGTTGGCTAAAAATAGTTTGCACAGGAGCCATAGGACAAAAGTATTGACACCAAGATTTTCCGCCATAGAAATAACCAACAAAGATAGCTGCTGCGATCGCAAATAAAATCCACAAAGCTAACATTAGGCGATCGGCATTAAAAAATAAAATGCGTCCACACAATCCAGCAAATAACCAACCAAATTGGAGATAGATATAATTTTTTCCGAGCCAAGAGTCAGATTTAACTTTAGCTAATTCGTAGCGTATTTTTCCCGTTTGCTTATTTTCCCGTTTAAATTGCCGTTGCCAACCCAAAGCACGAGGAATCTGAGAAAGAAAAGATAAAGGGCAAATTCGTCGCCACAATTCATGACCAAATATTAATAAAATTAGTATTCCTGATGGAACTACTGCTCCCCAAAAAATCGTCGCGCCCAAGGCGTAGGGTTCTTGGACTAAACATTGACTTTGTACTTTCACGCACACATCAGTAAGACGCAAAGGACTCCAAGGATGATCGGGTTTGGTGAGGGCCGATGTCCAGGGATCATACAAAAGAGAAGCGATCAGCAATAGCCATCCACTTGTTAAGATCCAGCGAACCCAGTGCATTTGTTTTTCAGAAATTTGTGTCAACATAAAGGGAATTTTTTGGGTTTAGTTCTTAGGTAGATGATTTTTCGGTATCCTAATGCAAAAAGTTTCAGATATTAGTATTATTTTTTCGATAATTGGTAAAAATAAAGAGGTGCAACCTTCACTTGATAACCCTTCACTTCGTAAGCATTCTGACTTTCGCTAATTCAGATCATAATTCTTGCGTGGATTCGACGAAAGCTATGCTAGGCAAAAATTTCGCTAATTTGAGAAGGTATCAGATTAAGGTCACACCCAACAGAAAATCAGACTAGGTCGAAGCGATCAGCGTTCATAACCTTCGTCCATGCTGCTACGAAGTCCTGCACAAACTTTTGCTTATTGTCATCCTGCGCATAGACTTCCGCATAGGCTCGAAGGATAGAGTTGGAGCCGAAGACGAGATCCACCCGTGTTGCTGTCCACTTGACCTGTCCCGTGCGGCGATCGCGGATTTCATACAGATTATTACTGGCTGGTCTCCAGGTATAATTCATATCCGTCAAGTTCACGAAGAAGTCGTTGGTGAGTGCGCCTTTCCGATCCGTGAGTACGCCATGTTTAGTTCCACCATGATTAGTGCCAAGCACACGCATACCGCCAACCAACACCGTCATTTCATGGGCAGTCAACCCCATCAGTTGCGTGCGATCAAGCATCAGTTCTTCCGCACTAACGGCATAGTCCTGCTTGAGCCAGTTACGATAGCCGTCATGGATCGGTTCTAGTACCGCGAACGAATCGGCATCTGTCATCTCGTCCGTTGCATCCCCACGACCAGGTAAAAAAGGAACGGTAATGTCAACGCCAGCGAGTTTCGCAGCCTGCTCAATGCCGACATTCCCCGCCAGTACAATGACATCTGCCACACTCGCACCATTATCAGCCGCAATGCCTTCAAGCACAGCCAACACGTTAGCTAGACGCGCAGGTTCGTTACCTTCCCAATTCTTCTGAGAAGACAAGCGAATACGCGCTCCATTAGCACCCCCACGATTGTCCGAACTACGGAAGGTTCTGGCACTGTCCCAAGCGGTACTCACCATTTCGCTGATGCTTAGACCACTGGCTGCTATTTTACTCCTCACGGTTTGAACATCATAATTGGTGTTTCCAGCAGGAATCGGATCTTGCCAGATCAAATCTTCTTGCGGCACGTCTGGGCCGATATAACGAGTCTTTGGTCCCAAATCTCGGTGTGTCAGTTTGAACCAAGCCCGCGCAAAGACATCAGTAAAGTATTCTGGGTCATGGTAGAACCGCTCGGAAATTTTCCGATATTTAGAATCCATCTTCATAGCCATATCAGCATCGGTCATGATCGGATTGAGGCGAATCGACGGATCTTCCACATCAACGGGTTTGTCTTCTTCTTTGATGTTGATGGGTTCCCACTGCCACGCACCTGCTGGACTTTTCTTCAGTTCCCAATCGTAATTAAGTAACATTTGGAAATAGCCATTGTCCCACTGGGTGGGGTGAGTCGTCCATGCACCTTCAATGCCACTGCTCATAGTATTGCGACCAATGCCACGCTGGAT
>JANNLO010000256.1:0-3146 GCA_031396835.1 Snowella sp. SOY_38_metabat_116 | reverse complement strand
ATTCTCATTATGAGAATGATTCTCATGAATCTATCGCTTTGCAATGCCTGAAACCCTTATTCTATCGTTGACCTGCTTAACTGTATTGATAAATTTGACAACTTTTTATAGTACAAATGTTTTAAAATGAGAATTGCTGTTGGCATCTCGACAAATAGAAATCGTTTCCTGAATTAAGATATGCCTAGAGGTGTCAACAAATTTAACTAAAAACTTTTGACGTTCCTCTATTTTCAAATATTTGTCAAATTTTCTGCGATTTAACACTTCTCTTAATTCAGCAAGAGTTGATTCTGAATATAAAAATGTTCCTTTTTCTGCTATTCTAATGGCTTGAAAAGGAATAGATTGCTTAAAAAGTAATGCACTAACCATAACGTTAGTATCTACGACAAAATGATTAATCTTCATCGGCTAAGATAGATTCTAAAATTTCTGGTGTTAATCCTCGTGCTTGAGCTTTGTCTGAAACTTCTGCCATGACTTCTGTAAGTGTTTGCTCCTGTTGTTTATCTTTGAATAATAAGTTCAGGAGTGTAGTTAATTTTTGCAAGGTTTCGGGTGTTGCTTGCTCAAAGGCTGTTTTAATTTCAGGATCAACGGAAATAGTAATAGTTTCCATAAATTAGCTCTCCATTTTTAAAAGTATTGTTATGACTCTATGATTGTTTTTAACGCCACGACTTTACGTGTAACTTCAGAGTCATTTTTCATTTTATCTAAAGGGCCTCTAAATTTTTCTATATCATCAATTAACTCTTTTACTGCTTCCATAGAAACCTTATTTTTCATCGTTCCCATTAGTTTCCTAAACTGCTTTTGACATAGAGAATGCTGAAGTCGATTGGAAATATTCATATTACTAAAAGACAAGATTGCAATAAGGGCTTGTTCTGGATCAAACTGCTCTAATAAATCTTGATATATAATTTCTGCATTCCATGCCTTACCATTACCATTTGTTAGAAATACTTCAACTAAACACAAAACATATTCATTGTTAATTGCGGAGGGAACTTTACCTGCTTCTCCAAGAAATCTCTTTAATTGGAGAGCAAACGGTGGCTCATTGTAAAAATTGTTTCCTCCTCTATGAGCTGATAACAAATTTTCTATGGCGATTTGAATTTCTGCTGCACGAATGTTATCAGGAATATAAGACAATCCCGATACCGTTTCAAGAAACTCACGAGCAAGTTTTCGTTTCTCTTGATCATTATTAGCTAGAAATCTTGAATATTTAATGCCAAATTGTTGTTTAGTATGCTCATCAAGACGAACCCACAGATATGGAATAAGAAGACGTACATTCTGTTTGGTTTGAGATGTGGTGTCTGGTTGAGTATAAATTCCAAAAAAACCTTCTGCTAATGGATTAATTCTTTCTTTAGGTAAATCTGCAAAAAAAGTAGCAATTTGTCTGGCTTCTGAGGGTGTAATTTTATTAGTTTTAATATTGGCAAGTAGTTGCTTAATGTTAGTTACAACATTCGATAGAGGAAGGGTAATTACTTCTTTTACACAGGTTTGCAACATTCCACTCAGTTGTAATCCACTGATCTCATTTTGATTAGGATGAGCAGCACTTGCCCAATTACGCATAAACCTTACATAATCAAGATGTTTTGATCCCAGATCTGAGATTAATCCAATCTCATAAGCACCTGTTGTGAGTTCACTATCTGTAATGTTAACGAGATCTTCTTCTGTGTTAAGTTTTTTCCGTTTATCAGAACTGCTCCCAACAGCAGCATCATAAAAATAAGCCAAATCATATTGAGCAACTCGTCGGCGTAATTCATATATGGTTTCATCCCATAAATAATTAAGAGCCGCATCAAATAAACCTGCTGCCGCTGCTGCAATAAATTTTGAGATATAAATTGACCTCTGCCTTTGTTCTGGTTCTATTTTCTCTACAGCATCTTCGACATTTTTAAAAACGCTCAACCTTTCATTAAGTTGCACTAATACCTGATCTACTGGAAAACCATACATTTGAATAAAGTTAAGTATTCCATGTTCAAATTGCCTGATTTGTGCTGAGTAATTGACGCTAGGAGCAAGGCTATCCGTTTCAAATTGATCTTTCATAGTAATACTTTTTCCTAATTAAAATTTTCGTAAAAGCTTTGAATGACTCGCGTAAAACTGACGAATATCATCAATTCGATGTTTATTGTCGCATCCAAGATGAAATCACGCTTATCTAAGCACCCATTATAATTCAAATAGAAAATATTAACCCCTGTTAAGTAGGTTTGGAATTAAATGTAAAATGGATTGCCCTGAAAGCCTTGCTGTGATTCGATTCTCTAAAAATTTAATTATGCCTATCTACTTACTCACTTCTTCTATCTTCTTTAATACTTCTAAACCCCACCCTCAAATCACTTTTCTCAATTCTTCTTTCGTCCTTTTTTCCAATATTAATATTAGTTTTCGTTCATCTAAATCTACTCTTTTTAGGTTCGATAGATCTTACCTCGTTAATTCTGACATTACACCTTCTATCATTCTTTGGCTTACATTTAGGATATCTCCATCTTTTACCTCCTCTAAAATTTTTACACTTAATCTTTTTGTATATATTCTCTTTTTCTTTACAATACTCAAGTCTTCACTAAATGGTTTTCCACATTTTTTACATTTCCATTGACGACAATTTAACTTTAAACACATATTTTTTTCTTTATATGCATACTATCTACCGAAGAACCAAATATATTAATAGATTTTTGCGTATAAATAAAATTTATAGCCTTCAATCAAAAAATTATTGCTTTCCAGATTAAGTTTATGACAAATAAAAAAACTCCTACACCCATTCAAGGTATAGGAATTAATTAAGTTGAGAATTAGAATAAGCCCAAAGTTAATGACTTATCAATCGGAAAAATCGCGCCCGCGCCTAACCAGAGCGTTACTGCTGTACCAAAAAGAAAAACAGTCATTGCCAAAGGACGACGGAAAGGATTTTGAAATTTATTGATACTTTCAATGAAAGGAACCAACATCAAACCTAAAGGAATAGAGGCCATACCAGCAATTCCTAAAAGTTTATTGGGTAAAACCCGAAGCATTTGAAAAGTTGGATATAAATACCATTCAGGCAAAATTTCTAACGGCGTTGCAAAAGGGTTAGC
>JANNLO010000205.1:0-49138 GCA_031396835.1 Snowella sp. SOY_38_metabat_116 | reverse complement strand
CCATGACGGATATTGCGGTTGTTCAAATCCAAGCAACTCTTTTACCGACTGTGACGATTGGAAAATCAAATAATTTGTTGCCAGGTGAATGGGCGATCGCGATCGGTAATCCTTTGGGTCTAGATAACACAGTAACAGTGGGAATTATCAGCGCATTGGGTCGTTCTAGTGTGGAAGTTGGTGTGCCTGATAAACGAGTTAAATTTATTCAAACCGATGCTGCGATTAATCCTGGTAATTCTGGCGGGCCGTTACTCAATGCCAAAGGAGAAGTTATTGGGGTTAATACCGCGATTCGGGCCGATGCCCAAGGACTCGGTTTTGCTATCCCGATTGAAACAGCCCAACGGGTTGCCGATCAACTTTTTAGTCAAGGAAAAATTGAACATCCTTATTTGGGGATTCAAATGGTGACGCTCACTCCTGAATTAAAACAAGAATTAGCAACGGAAAAAGACTTGCCTTTCAAAATTGAAGCTGATCAAGGCGTTTTAATTATCCAAATTTCTGCAAATTCTCCTGCGGCCCAAGCGGGTTTAAAACAGGGAGATCTTATTCTCAAAGTTGGGAATGAAAAAGTTACAACAGCAACTGATGTTCAAGAGCAGGTTGAAGCCAGTAAAATTGGTGAAATCCTACAACTACAAATTAATCGACAACAAAAACTAGAAACAATTGCTATTCGTCCAGGTGCTTTTCCTACTCCATAAAAGAGCTTTGATTGTCTAGATTTGCTCTTTGGCGATCGCCTGCATTAAATCAATTCAACTATTCCGTTCAGAAAATTTTTAAAAGCTATCAAAAAACACTTTTTAAAAAACAACAACAAACCCACCTAAGGAGGCGGGCTTAATACAGATACAAACGATTTGGACTATGAGAAAAAGATTCAAACGAAATAATGGATAAGGGTTGATTAGATAACGGCAATATCTTTACAATTAAGCCCAGCACCAAGATTTTTACGGTGTAATCGTTATGGACTAAACAAACCTTAAGGATTGGCAAAAAGAGCAAACCTATAAGTTGCAAAACCATCGTGATAGATTGTGCTAAAAAGGTGTGGTTGAAAGATATTACTAGGAGTAGAGCGGGTGGTACAAACTCTATTCTCTGGGGGGTTAATAAGAAGATTGTGTTGACTTCTTTGTACCTAATATATTAAGGTTAGTCTCTGATTTTTGAGGTTAGGAGAAATGTTAAGTTATTTTCATTTTTCGTTATTTATCTTAATACTTACAACTTCTTCTAAAAATACTCACTTTGCAACAAATTTCTGTGAAATAACCGAGAACATCCAGATAAAATAAATAAAATCTCAACTAAAATTGCGATCACCTGATACCATACTGGATGAAAGTTCATTCCCATTTTTGCTATGACAACTCGCCCAACCCTACCTCTTTCTCGCTCCAGAAAACGCTTGGCAGTACCGATTTGGTTTGAACGGTTGATGGCGATTTTGATTTTACTTAATTATTTATTAGTTATTTTTGATCTGAGCTATATTCCTCTGCGAGATTTTTGGTTACAGGGAAGAATTCAAACTTTAATAAAACTTGGGCCTTTTGAGCAGAAAATTCCTAAAGAACCGCTTAGAATTTTGCCTTTTTCAGTTGCACCTTATTATGATTGGGTGAAGGGAATAGAGCCTTATCGCAGTACAGAACAATATTTAGAAAGGGTAAATGAATTAATCCAAAAAGTATCTCAAAACTCTAGAATAATCGAAGAAAATTCTACATTAACTGAAAGAAAACTAACAAAAAATTCTGATAAAATTGATGACAATGTTGATGAAATTTTAGCAGATTTACGCGAAAGAAGTGAAGATATGATTCGTACAAATCCTTTTCAATTAGCTAATAAAACAGGCGCATTGGAAAGAATTAAAAATAGAATGCGGGATCGAGTTTTTGGCACAACAAAATCTTCAGCAACGCAAGCATTTCAAACATTTTGGTCAAAAGAATATTTACTCCAGCATGGTTTTAGTAATGAACTACTGTTTTTTTATCGCAATATTCGTCCTTTAATGGAAACTAATTATTTTCGGGCGATCGGAGAAAATAGCCAACCCGTTGATAATTTTCCGTTAATTGATTTTCCTTTTTTTGTGATCTTTTTAAGCGATTTTTTAATCCGAACTCGTCTGATTAGTCGCCGCTATTTAGGTATTAGCTGGTTTGATGCAATGTTGTGGCGTTGGTACGATGTTTTTCTTTTAATTCCTGTTTTTCGTTGGTTAAGAATTATTCCCTTAATTATTCATTTAGACCAAGCTAAATTCATTAATCTTAGTCAAATTAGAGCGCAATTTGTTCAAGGATTTGTGGCAGTTATTGCCGAAGAAATGACGGAAGTTCTAGTTATTCGTTTAATTGATCAAATACAAGATTTAATTCGTCGAGGAAAACTGCGTGAAATACTAAATAAAGAGGGTCAGAGAGCTTATGTAGATATTAATGAGCAGAATGAAATTGTCGAAATTACGCGCATTGTTTCTCAGGTTATGGTGGATAAAGTTTTACCCCAAATTCAACCTGATGTCGAAAAGTTTTTAATCTATAATATTGAACAAATTCTGAGTCAATCTACGCCGTATCAACAATTACAAATTTTGCCAGGTGTGCGATCGCTCCAGACACAAGTTATGACCCAATTGGTTAGTCAACTTTATGCAAGAACTCTAGAGGTTTTACAAAACTTACTTAAAGAAGATCCTGTGTTCGATGAATTACTTGAAACTTTGGTGGTTAATTTGAGTAAAACAACCAATAAAGAAATGATGGAAAAGCAAAGTTTAGCTACTATTGAAACTTTATTAGATGAATTACTAGAAGAAATAAAAATCAACTACGTCAAAGAACTTTCCCAAACCGATATTGATCGTATTATTGAAACAACTCGTACACTAAGACAAGAAAATAATTTAGATAAAAAATAAGTTCAAAAAAAAGGGGCTACGCTAGAACCCTTCCTACTTAAATATCTAAAATTTGTAAACTGAAAAAGTTAGATTAAGGCTTGAAATAATTCTTTAATATGTCGGAATCGATCCGAATAACTCCGCAGAACTTCAATCGCAAACATGGGCGTTTGTTGAATAGCAAACAGGAAATGATGTTGATCCATCGGGGCTAATAGGCAGTCTGTTTTGGCGATCGCGGTAGAAGTACGAATATGATCCGAGTGGAGTAATGCCCCTTCTCCGAAAATATCGCCTGTTTCCAGCGTTTCTATGAGCTTATCTTTGATATATAAATCAACTTCTCCCTCAAGAATTCCATACATAAATGTTTCTTGTGAACCTGCTTGAAAAATCACTTCCCCCGCTTTAAAAGATTTTTCGGGACGATTTTCAAATAATTTGACGGTATCAATGGGCTTGAGCATAAATGAAAACTCCTAGAGATTAGATGAAGGTTTGAACTCTGCAATCATTTTCTCAGTATGTAGCACTGTGTCAACCGTAGAAATCGCATTGTTAAGCACATGAAAAAAAGTTATCTTTTCATTAATCTCTTGAATTTGCTCGTGTAATTCGCCTTCTTTCATTTGATCTGTGGTCGAATCTAGACGACTCAAAAGTTGGCCATGGGTAATTTGGTAATAAGACTGCATATCCCGAAAATAATTGTGCAGTTCCGTCACTAAAGATAAAACGGATTGATCTGCGATCGCTAATTCAGGCTTTTTGTTTTCCATGCGATTGGATTTAGATTGTTTAAGATGAAAATTACATTACTGGGAATATCCTATCGGTTTTTGAGACGGTTGCACTAATTCTGAGAATTAAGTTAAATTTAATTAAGATATGTTTCCTGTTAGACTGAATTTATGCTAGCAAACTTGACGAGTAAGCTAAGTTACCCCAGCAAAATATCATTAAAATAGGTAAGTGAACCTCATTTAACCAAGCTATACAAGCTCCTTAATCGACCTAACATTAGAAAAAACTCATGAAAATTTCTTGGAAAACGATCGCCCTGTGGTTGCTGCCTGCTCTAGTTGTTGGCTTTTTTATCTGGCAAGGAACAGTCGGCAATGCACAAAACAATAATGTGGGTAGTAATACTGCCAACACTCGCATGACCTACGGACGATTTTTAGAATATCTCAATGCCGATCGCATCGTCAGCGTAGATTTATATGATGGTGGACGGACGGCGATCGTGCAAGTGAGTGATGCAGACCTAGAAAATCGGTTGATTCGCTCACGAGTTGATTTACCGACCAATGCGCCCGATCTCATCGCTCAATTGCGAGATTCTAATATTAAACTCGATTCTCATCCTGTCCGTAATGACGGAATGTTATGGGGATTTTTGGGCAATTTAATCTTCCCTGTTTTATTAATTGGTTCTCTCTTTTTCCTTTTCCGTCGTTCTAATAATTTACCAGGCGGGCCAGGACAAGCCATGAATTTTGGTAAATCTAAAGCTCGTTTCCAAATGGAAGCCAAAACTGGCATTATGTTTGATGATGTGGCAGGGATTGATGAAGCCAAGGAAGAATTGCAAGAAGTAGTAACTTTCCTCAAGCAACCTGAACGCTTCACCGCCGTTGGAGCCAAAATTCCCAAAGGTGTTTTATTAGTCGGGCCTCCAGGGACAGGAAAAACCCTTTTAGCTAAGGCGATTGCAGGAGAAGCAGGAGTTCCTTTCTTCAGCATTTCTGGTTCAGAATTTGTGGAAATGTTTGTCGGAGTTGGTGCATCTCGTGTGCGGGATTTATTTAAAAAAGCCAAAGAAAACGCGCCTTGTTTGATCTTTATTGATGAAATTGATGCAGTTGGTCGTCAACGCGGAGCAGGCATCGGTGGTGGTAATGATGAACGGGAACAAACATTAAATCAATTACTCACCGAAATGGATGGTTTTGAAGGAAATACGGGCGTTATTATCATTGCAGCAACCAATCGTCCAGATGTCTTGGATTCTGCCTTAATGCGTCCAGGTCGTTTTGATCGCCAAGTGATGGTGGATGCGCCTGATTTTAAAGGTCGTCAAGAAATTCTCAATGTTCATGCTCGCAATAAAAAACTTAGCCCCGATGTTTCCCTAGACGCGATCGCCCGTCGGACTCCTGGGTTTAGCGGTGCAGATTTAGCCAATTTATTGAATGAAGCGGCAATTCTTACGGCTCGTCGTCGCAAGGAAGCGATTACTATTTTAGAAATTGATGATGCGGTGGATCGAGTTGTTGCAGGAATGGAAGGCACGCCTTTAGTTGATAGTAAAAGCAAACGCTTGATTGCCTATCACGAAGTCGGTCACGCGATCGTCGGCACACTTTTGAAAGATCATGATCCTGTCCAAAAAGTCACCTTAATTCCACGCGGACAAGCTCAAGGTTTAACTTGGTTTACACCCGATGAAGAACAAGGACTAACCACGAAAGCTCAACTTATGGCTCGCATTGCTGGTGCGATGGGCGGTCGTGCAGCCGAAGAAGAAGTCTTTGGTTACGATGAAGTGACAACAGGCGCAGGTGGTGATTTACAACAAGTTACTGAAATGGCACGTCAAATGGTAACTCGTTTTGGCATGAGTGATCTTGGCCCGCTTTCTTTGGAAAGTTCTGGCGGTGAAGTTTTTCTCGGTGGCGGTTTGATGAATCGTTCCGAATATTCAGAAAAAGTTTCCACTCGCATTGATGGTCAAGTACGTTCTTTGGCAGAACAAGGTCATCAAATTGCTCGCAAAATTCTGCGGGAACAACGAGAAGTCGTAGATCGTTTAGTTGATCTTTTGATTGAAAAAGAAACCATCGACGGTGAAGAGTTCCGAGGAATTGTGGCTGAATATGCTGTCGTTCCAGAAAAAGAGCGTTTTATTCCCCAGTTGCAAGACTAGATTTTAAACTAGAAAATAACTTGGAATATTAATTATCATGGCTAGGTTTTAAGCGTTACGTTAACGAAACCTAGTTTTTTCATGGAAACTGATAGGATCAGCAAATAATATTCCTACTTAGTTTGATAAAATCTGAGCGCGATCGCAGGATGCAATTAATAAAATTGGATATTTAAAAAAAGTTTTATAAAACGCTTGCAAAAAAGATCAATGTATTGTTATGATGAGTAACTGTCATGAGCAATCCTCGGTAGCTCAGTGGTAGAGCGATCGGCTGTTAACCGATTGGTCGTAGGTTCGAATCCTACCCGGGGAGTTTGAATGAGTTTAAGGTAAAAGAGATTAACCTTAAGTTTTGTTTGCCTGAATTGTGGTGTCTTTTATTTTTCGGCAAAATGTTGGGGATCAAGTTAATTGGGTCAATAAAAATTAAATTAGTTAATAGTTATTTTTTAAAGAACAACAAAATGATGTTAAAAAGTTCAAGAAAATAGTTATAATCTTGAATGATTCTCTTGAACCAATCTTTCACTCATCATGCTTGTTAAATCCACAACTCGTCACGTTCATATCTTTACGGCCGAAATTCATGGCAGTGAACTGGTTCCTAGCGATAAGGTTCTCACGCTTGATATTGATCCAGATAACGAATTTAATTGGAGTGAAGATGCCTTACAAAGAGTTTATCGTCAGTTTGATGACTTGGTGGAATCCTACAGTGGAGATGATTTAAGTGAGTATAATTTGCGGCGAATTGGTTCTGATTTAGAGCATTTTATCCAAAAACTTTTACAAGCAGGAGAAATTAGCTATAATCTCAATTGTCGCGTTTTGAATTACAGTATGGGTTTACCAAAAGTCGAAAATCCTGAAACGGAAGGTAAATACCATTTAGTTTAACTTAAGAACCGATTAAGACGAGAAAAATAAGAAGCAATCAAGTTTAATGATCATGAACTTGATATTTTAAAAAATCATTCTTAAAGAAGAGTCCAAAATCTTGAAACAGAGATAACCTTAATCACAAGTTATTTTCTCTTCCTTGGGCTTCTGGGGGGCCGCGAATAATGAGTCGCAGGATACAACTAGATCATGCAAATTGACTTAATCTAGCAGTCTGTCTATGCACTGGCAGAATTGTTTCCTAGGACTGAAATATTTATTAGTTGACAATAATGAACGACTTGGTTTGGCGATTATGTTTTATTTTTCTTTTAATTGCTATTAATGCGTTTTTTGTCACGGCAGAATTTTCCATCGTAACAGTACGGCGATCGCGGATTAATCAGTTGGTAGAAGAAGGAGATAGACCTGCTCGGAGTGTGAAATTGCTGCAAGGGAAATTAGATCAATTATTAACCACCACTCAATTAGGAATTTCCTTCGTCACTTTAGGTTTGGGCTGGCTGAGTGAAAAAATAGTTGCTGATTTAACCCATTATTTATTAGTCCAATTCGCTATCAATTCTTCTGATAGAGCCTTTCTAACTCACGCGATCGCTATTCCCGTCGCTTTTAGTTTAGTTGTCTATTGCCAAATTGTTTTAGGGGAATTATTTCCCAAATACTTGGCTTTTGTTCATGCAGAAGAACTATCGCGAAATTTAGCCCCTATTATCCAAGCGATCGCGCATATTTTTCGGTTTTTTATTTGGATTTTAGACCAGTCAACTAAATCGTTATTAAAACTAAGCGGCGTTCAAATTGACCGAACTAGTTGGTATAAACGAGTAACTCCCGAAGAATTGCAACTTATTATTGCCACAGAGCTTGAATCCAGTGGTTTAGATAACTCTGAGCGCACTATTCTCAATAATATCCTTGAATTTGGAAATATATCTGCATCCGAAATTATGATTCCTCGCCACCAAATAGCCGTCATTTCTGAGAATGCTACTTTTGGCGAACTCCTCCAAGAAGTTGCGGTTACTAGACATTTTCGTTATCCCGTTACAGGCGAATCTTTAGACGATATTCTCGGCATTATTGATTTTAAAGATTTAGCTGTTCCCTTGAGTAAATGTGAATTAACGAGTTATAGCTTGATCAAGCCTTGGATTAAACCTGTTCGATTTGTGCCAGACGCAACCCCTTTAAGTGATTTGTTGACTCTGATGCAGCGATCGTGTTTGAAAACGGTAATGGTTGTGGATGAATATGGCAGAACATCGGGTTTAATTACCTTAGAAGATTTAGTTGAAGAAATTTTAGGAAAATCCGCACCAGACGAAAATGAAGATCACGAAAATGGTGTTATTTTGCAAAGACTAGATGATGAAACTGTTTTAGTGGAAGCTCAAATGAATTTGGCGGAATTAAACGATATTTTGGGATTAAATTTACCTTTATTAGAAAATTATCAAACGTTAGGCGGCTTTTTGTTATACCAATGGCAAAAGATTCCCCTTCCGAATGAAACATTGAGCTATCAAAATTTAACATTTACCGTTATTACTGCCCAAGGGCCACGCCTAGAAAAAATTCGTGTTCATCGTCAATTAGAAGTAAAATCGGCAGCAACTTCTCAAAAATCAGAATTAAAACTAAATCCTATTATATTAAATCGTTATTCTCCTTCCCGATAAAAATTGCTTTCAAAGTTATAACTAAAGCCAAACAGAAAAAAATCGGAGAATTAATGTAAAATCCCTGCTAAAAAAATTCAGTTTTGCAACTTCCAAATTGTGATTCAAGTTGTGATTAGATTAGAACTAACTTATCGTCATAAAACTTTCAATTTATGGCATATATTTAATAAATATTGAGTGTTAGTTTATATTTCAGATTGTTGTTAATATCTGAGTGCTTCAGACCCAAATTAGTAGCGAATTACTACTGCTTATTCTCATTCAGTATTTAAAAAAAGTAGTTAAGGATATCCTCAAATAAGCTAGGATGAAAATAGTTACTAGGATTCAATAATGGTAGAACGTCCCATCAAAAAGTCTGAGCGTCAAGCTAATCCAGATGCCAGCAATAGTTCATCTCCCCAACCGTCTTCTCAACCTTCTAGAGATGATCGCAAAGATCGTTCCGCTCGTGGAAAAGACAAGGGTAAAGGGAAAAAAGGTTTCCGTGACGATGAACCCAAGCAAGCGGCAAATCCAGCTTTTGCAAGACCGCCCAAACCGAGTAAAGCCAAACCTCCTGTTATCGAAGAAGTTCTCCCAGAAGTTACTGATGATGATTCAACGGAAGAAGTAATTGAAGAAATTACTGAGGAAATTACTGAATAGATTGTAAGTACCTTGATAATTGCAATCTATTTGTTTAGCGATCGCATTGGAAGATAAATTTTACTTCTGACGCGATCGCTTGTTTTTGGATTTTATTCTACTTGAATGCGGTTAAATAAAAAATTAAGTTCAAGAAAAACTTTCGGGCGATCGCCAATCTTCTTTTATTAAAAATTTATCTTAATTTTTGTTTATTAACTACGATTATTAGAAATAAAAAATAAAGAGATATTTCCAGAATTGCCCTCAAATCTATTATAATTCATAGGCATTCTCACCCTCTTCTCAATAATGTCCTTGTTGATTCAGCCTTCCGAAATCCCTAACTGTGCTTGGAAACGTCCCATTGGTAAAGGTTGGGATCAACCCTACACTGTTCGTTATGCCAGTAATTTAGATGATGGGCCTTGGCATGGGATGCCCTTGGGCGGATTTGGAGCAGGTTGCATTGGGCGATCGCCGAAGGGAGATTTTAATTTATGGCACTTGGACGGAGGAGAACACGTTTTTCGCAGTTTACCCGCTTGCCAATTCAGTATTTATGAACACGCAGAAGGAGAAGCCGCCCAAGCTTTTGCCCTCAGTACAGAATCTCCCACAGATGGCAGTTTATCTCGTTGGAACTGGTATCCCCAGGAAAAAGGAACCTATTCCGCTCTTTATCCCCGCAGTTGGTATGAGTATAAAGGGGTATTTAAAAGCGATATCGTTTGTGAGCAGTTTTCACCGATTTGGGCAGGAAATTATCAAGAAACCAGCTATCCCGTCGCTATTTTTGATTGGACTGTGCATAATCCCACAGATAAAGTCATTACCCTCAGTATTCTCCTAACTTGGCAAAATACGGTAGGTTGGTTTACCAATGCCATAAAATCGCCGACGGTGAAAGTGCGTGATGATGGTAGCCCTGTCTATGAATATCAACCGCGTTGGGGCGACAGCACGGGTAATTTTAATCAATGGATCGAAGATAATTATCGTGTTGGTTGTTTGCTTAATCGCATTCAATTACGGGATGAAATCCAAGAAGGGGAAGGACAAATTTGTTTTGCCAGTGTGACCAATCCCAGCCTAGAAGTCTTTCATCATAGTCGATGGAATCCCAGTGGGGATGGTTCAGATATTTGGGATTATTTTGCAGGAAATGGTTCTCTGCCCGATTATCAGAATGAAACTCCCGCCGATCCTGGTGAACAAATTGGCGCGGCAATGGCCATTCGTTTCACCGTTAAACCTGGAAAAACTCGTCGTATTCCCTTCATTTTATCTTGGGATTTTCCTGTTACTGAGTTTGCAGAAGGCATTAATTATTATCGACGTTATACAGACTTTTTTGGACGCAATGGTCATAATGCTTGGTCAATCATTCGTACAACTTTAAAACATAGCGATACTTGGAAAGAAAACATCCAAGATTGGCAAAATCCTATCCTTAAAAATCCTGAACTTCCTAACTGCTTCAAAATGGCTTTGTTTAATGAATTATATTTATTAACTCAAGGCGCAACCCTCTGGACAGCCGCTACGGAAAATGATCCGATTGGACAATTTGGAGTTTCGGAATGTATCGATTATCGATGGTATGAAAGTTTAGATGTCAGGCTCTACGGATCGTTTGGGTTAATGATGCTTTGGCCTCGTTTAGATAAGGCAATTTTAGAAGCCTTTGCTAGAGCAATTCCGAGGTATGATAGTACGCCTAGAATTATTGGTTATAATCGCGCTTCTGCCATTCGCAAAGCTAAGGGTGCAACGCCCCACGATTTAGGTGCGCCCAATGAACATCCCTGGGAAAAAACGAACTATACCAGTTATCAAGATTGCAATCTTTGGAAGGATTTGGGCAGTGATTTTGTCCTTCAGGTTTACCGAGATTTTCTATTAACAGGTGGCGAAGATTATGCTTTTCTTTGGGAATGTTGGCAAGCGGTTACAGAGACTTTAGCTTATCTCAAGGAATTTGATTTAGATAATGATGGTATTCCCGAAAATTCAGGCGCGCCCGATCAAACTTTTGATGATTGGCAATTGTTGGGAATTAGTGCCTACTGTGGTGGTCTGTGGATTGCGGCTCTCGAAGCGGCGATCGCGATCGGTCAAATATTATTAGAACACCCGACTCTGCAACCCGAATTAATTCCTGAAAATTATCCTGAATCGGTTGAAAATTTTATTAAAATCTATCGCGATTGGTTAGCTCAATCCCGCGCAATTTATCACGATACTTTATGGAATGGAGAATTTTATAAACTGGATAGTAAAAGTGGTTCTGATGTGGTGATGGCAGATCAACTTTGTGGTCAGTTTTATGCGCGTTTATTGGGTTTACCTGACGTAGTTGAATCAGAATATACCGAGAAGGCATTGAAAAAAGTTTATGACACCTGTTTCCTCAAATTTGCTGATGGACAATTTGGGGCGGCCAATGGTTTAAAATCCGACGGAACTCCTGAGAACCCCGACGCAACTCACCCCCTAGAAGTGTGGACAGGAATTAATTTTGGTTTAGCATCATTCTTGTTACAAATGGGACTAAAAGAAGAGGCTTTTCTTTTGACTGAAAAAGTGGTTAATCAAATCTATGAAAATGGTTTACAATTCCGTACTCCAGAGGCGATTACTTCCGTCGGAACGTTCCGAGCCAGTCATTATCTGCGAGCAATGGCAATTTGGGGAATTTATGGAGTTTTAACAGAATTTAAGATTACTTGAAAGTTCCAACATTTTTTCAGGTATAAATCAAAAACTGGATTGTAGATTATCGCAAAACGAAGATTAACTTGTAACATAATAGAAATCTCACAATCTTAAATTAATATTTTTATATATTTAGCTAAAATTTACCCATAAGAAACGTGTTTAAACAGTTGACCCAGAATCTGAAGAAAAAAGCCAGCCAAGTTCTTCACTCCGTAGCTGAAGCCTTAGATCGAGAAGAGCCTAAACAGCTTGATTCCTCTTCTGCTGAACCTTTGGTTTCATCAACTGTTTCTTTAGTAGAAAGCTCTATTCAAGAAGAACAAGAACAATTATCCGCGATCGCAGAAGCAACAACTTCGACAATCATACCGCCTGAGATCAACGATTTAACTGAGCCTGAACCCCAAGAATCTTTACCACTCAAAGTAAGTTCAACCGCCACAAAAGCCAGAAGACGCAGAGAACGCCGCAAATCTCTTAAATCACCTGAAAATTCTCGCTTTCCCAAAATTTCTCAACTTTCTCAAAAAATTCCACAAAAGCTTTCTCCAGCAATATCTAAACTAAAACAGCTTAGTCAACATCCCCGTTTTTGGTTATTTTTTGGTATGGGAATCGGGGTCAGCAGTAGCGCGATCGCCTTAGCTTGGGGAATTTCTGTCTTAGAAAAAAACACCAAGGAATCTGTTCAAGATGTTCTGGTTTATTCTCCACCTGGAACCCTCAAAATCAAATCCCGTGATGGAGCAGTTCTTCAAGAAATCGGGCCAGTGAGCCATGATCAACTAAAAGCTGAAGCAATTCCACCTCTAATCAAACAGGCTTTCATTGCCAGTGAAGACCGACGTTTTAATGAACATCGCGGCGTTGATCCCCAGGGCATTTTGCGAGCAATATTTTCTAATGTTCAAGCAGGAGATCTCGTTGAAGGAGGAAGCACCATCACGCAACAACTTGCTCGTTTGGTATTTCTCAATCAAGATCGTAATTATGGACGCAAAATTCGAGAAATGCGCTTAGCCCAAAAAATTGAAGAAAAATATACTAAAAATCAAATCCTACAGCAATATTTAAATTTGGTTTATTTGGGTTCGGGAGCTTATGGTGTGGCGGATGCAGCCCATGCTTATTTTAGTCAAACACCTGAACAATTGACTCTTGCTCAAGCGGCAACTTTGGCGGGAATTGTGCCTGCACCGAGTCGATATTCACCCATCGAAAATAAAGAATTGGCCAAGGAACGACGCAATGACGTGCTTAATAAAATGGCTGATTCAGGTTTTATTACATCAGAACAGGCAAAAATGGCGATCGCAGAACCCTTAGTCATTAAATCCAGTCCTCTGAAACGCTTTAATCGAGAAGCTCCTTATTTTACAGATTATGTTCTTAAGCAATTACCCCAATATGTTCCCGAAAAACAGTTAAAAGTGGGAGGATTAACCGTAGAAACAACTCTTAATTTGGGCTGGCAAAAACACGCCGATGAAGTAGTTAATAAAGCGATCGCCAACTATGGACAATGGCAAAGATTTAGTGAAGCGGCTCTGGTGACGATTGATGCGAAAAGCGGTGAAATTAAAACAATGGTGGGCGGTAAAGATTTTAATAAAAACCAGTTTAATCACGTAACCCAGGCTAAACGTCAACCAGGCTCAACTTTTAAGCCAATTCTTTATGCTACGGCGATCGCAGCAGGGATTTCTCCAGATAAAACCTATCTCAACGCACCTTTTACGGTTAATGGCTACACACCCGAAAACTATGGCGATAAATATACAGGCGCACCGATGTCTCTGCGTCAGGCGATCGCCAATTCAGTGAATGTGGTAGCAGTGCGTTTATTGCTGGATGTTGGTTGGAATCCTGTGATTAAACTCGCTCGCAAAATGGGGATTGAATCCAAACTGGAGCCGACCTATTCTTTGGCATTAGGAGCTTGGGAAATGACTCCTCTAGAAATGGTTGGAGCCTACACAACTTTTCCCAATAAAGGCGTTCATGTTAAACCCCATGCCATCACACGAGTTTTGGATCGTCACGGAAAAGTCCTTTATCAAGCGAAAATCAAAACTAATCCCGCTCTTGACCCTGAAAGTAATGCGATTATGACTTCCTTAATGCGAGGAGTGATTACCAACGGAACGGGTGGTGCAGCCCAATTAAGCGATCGCCAAGTGGCAGGAAAAACAGGAACTTCAGATAAAGCGCGAGATCTCTGGTTTATCGGTTATATTCCCCAATTAGTAACGGGAGTTTGGTTAGGTAATGACAATAACACTCCCACAAAAGGAGCCAGTAGCACTGCCGCAATCATTTGGCAAAGATTCATGACCGATGCCGTCAAAGGAATGCCCGTCCAATATTTCCCTGCGGCTCCCAAAAAACTTGAAGGACGCAAACCAACCCTTAAAGCAGAACCCTTGAGAGGAAGACGCATTATTAATCTGGCGATCGCAACTCCCTCCAGCAATAATAATACTGTCAATAATTCACCCACTGATGACACAAAACGCCGTTATCGTCGTCGCCGTCGTCGTTCTTTGGATGGTTTAGATAATAATCAAAATATTCAAAATAACCAACAGCCAAATGAAACTCGTCGTTCCAGACGCAGAAGACGCAGAGTTACAGACGAAACCAACCAATCTCAATCATCTTCTCGGAGATCTTCTTCTCGGCGAGCCACTTCTCGAAACAATTCAAACTCAACAAGCGGTAATTCTAGCCTTCCTGCTCCTCCTTCTGCTAAAAAAGAGGAATAATACGGAAATAACCGTCTGTTTGTTCGACTAACTATAACCGTGTTCACTGAGAAATTCTAAACTGATTTTTTCTTGATAGGACGAAGATTGGTGATGATAACCCAGCAATTTTTCCACGTATTTACCCAAAATATCGCTTTCTAGGTTGACCCAATCTCCTATTTTTAAATAATTAAGATTTGTTTCTGCATAAGTCAGAGGAATCACTGCAACTTTAAACCAACTTCCCTGGGCATCACAATCGGCGATCGTCAAGCTAATTCCATTAACTGAAATACTTCCTTTAGAAACAAGATAAAGCGAAAGATATTGTCGCCATTGTTCGGTTAATTCACTAGGCGAGGCAAAAGTTAATTCCCAAGCATTTTCAGTCGCAACCGATTTCACCAAGCGACCAATTCCATCAACATGACCTGAAACGAAATGTCCACCAATTTTTCCGCCTGCTCTTAGGGAAGATTCAATATTGACATAACTTGTTGTTTGTCTTGCTTTTTCAAGGGTGCTGCGTCCCAGAGTTTCAGGAGAGACCGATGCAACAAAACCTTCTGAGACAATTTCTTCCGCCGTCAGACAAACGCCATCAACAGCAATACTATCTCCCAATTCTAGATCGGGCAAAATTTTTTGAGCAGTTGCAGGGAGTAAATGAACTAAAATTTGGTCTGAGGAAAGAGAGTTTAGCTGTCCTAACCCTTGAATAATTCCAGTAAACACGGTTTTGGATGATAGTTTTTCTATTTCTTGAGCATAACATCACCGCTTACTTGATGATGAAAATCTAAAAAATAATAAATTCTAAGATGCCTGCAAAAGTCGCCGCTAACAAACTAACTTTGAGGAAACGACTACCTTCTGAGCAGAACCACTCTTTCTGTTTTTGGATTTGGACATAAATGTGCAAAGCTCCCACCATGAAAAAGAGGAACGCCACTAGATTCATTTTTCGTTGCCCTGCCTCGATTGGAGACGTTGGCCAAGTTTGTTGCTGTAGCATGATTACTTTCTCCAAGAATGTCAGCTGTAAATGATTTCCTCAATCATAGACAATATTCTAAGAAATGTAAACTTTTGTTTCAACATCTTGACAAATCGTCTCTAGCCAAAAAAAACTTCAGCAATCAATCCTGCAATTATTTAACATGGCGTTGTTAGCTTGATTTTCATCATTCATGAGATATTTGGGTTAAAATTTCAAGGATTTTCTTATTTCTATTGCTTAAAAAGTTCTAATAAAGGTTGAGTCAACCAATTAAAACCAACTGTTAATTGATGTTGCCAAGTTGGTAAACGATAGAGATAAATTAATCGTCTTGCGATCGCGGCGGGAGTTCCATTTAATTTGATCCCTAAGCCATTAATGGTTGCATTATCTATGCCGAGAGTTAACATTTCTCCTAATGCCTGATAACGAAAAGGTAAAGATGGACGATTCGTTTCTGAGGCCCAAATATTCCAAGCACAATAATCCGATTGTTGGAAAGCAACTTGGGCCGTTGCAGGAAGTTTTTGCCCCGTTGCGTCTTGGCAATCTGCAACATCTCCCAGAGCATAAAGATCGGGATTATCTGTTATTTGTAAATAACTATTGGTTTCCAACAATCCATTTTTACTATGAGGTAGCGGTAAATCCCGAATTAGGTCAGAAACATCATTTCCCACTGTCCATAAAACAATATCCACAGGAATCGTATCAATTTGACCTTTGTAATGCAAACTTAAAGTGTCAGCAGTGATTTCAGTAATATCGGTTGCTAAATCTAGCCAAACTCCCCGTTCTTCCAAGGCAGCTTGAGCCGTTTTGCGGTTATATTCGGGAGAAAGTTTCAAAATACTGTCACCCCGTTCAATTAGTCGTAATCTGCCCCGTTCTCCCAGGCGATCGCTTAATTTACAAGCTAATTCAACCCCACTGTAACCGCCTCCAACAATGGCAATCCGAATTTTTTCAGTGGTCGATTGTTCCAAAAGTCGTAAACGTTCTTTGAGTCGATAAGCGTCCTGTAAATTCCGAAACGGCAACGCATAATCACTCACCCCTGGCACTGTTGGTAATGGTGTTTTGCCGCCCATTGCGATGACGAGTTTGTCGTAACCCAGGCTGATTGATGCTTCTAGGTGTATCTGTTTTTCTTCTATGGTGATCGCGGAAACTTGTCCCTGATGAAAACGAACCCCTGTTTCTGCGAGTAATTCCTCAAAAGGCGGCGCGATTTCCCAGGTTTGCATTTCCCCTGTCACCAGTTCATAGAGAAAAGGAGAAAACAAAAAACGATCCTGTTGATCAATGAGAATAATTTCGGGAGTGTTATTATTTTCCCAAGGCAATTGACTGAGGCGGAGGGCTGTGTATAATCCTCCAAAACCTCCTCCTAAAATGCAGATGCGTAAACGATTTTCATTCATAAGGACCAGAGGTGTGTGAGAGCAAAACGGGATAATCAAACTGGTTTTGGATCGCCCCCTAAATCCCCCAATTCTGGGGGACTTTCAGACATGGTTTCCCCCAAAGTTGGGGGGCTAGGGGGGCTAATATATATCGATGATCAGTAAATTGACAAAACCTATGTTCATTCTAATCGTTTTAACATAGCGGCTCTAGCTTGCTTAGCTAAAGTATCATCCAAGGGAGTTAGATTGACCTCAGTTTGATATTTGCGTTCTAAAGCCGTTTTAATTAACCAATCGGCTAAAAAAGGATTTTTCGGTAAAAGTGGCCCATGAGAATAGGTGGCGATCGCGTTTTGATAAAATGCACCTTCATACCCATCTTCGCCATTATTGCCATAACCTTTTTGGACTTTTCCCAAAGGAGACACGGTATCAAGATAAGTCCGTCCGCCATGATTTTCAAAACCAATGACAATGGGCGGTTCTCCCAACATTTTTTTTAGGTCAGAGGCTAAGGGTTCGGCAATAATTTCAAAAACCACATTGCCAATACAGCGTTTCGCATCGGGGCCAGGATGTTTGCTAACCAGATCTAATAATCCTAATCCCTCAATCCGTTTACCCAAAGCGGGTTCATAGTAATGTCCCAGAAGTTGCGGCGAACCACAGGTAAACACTCCAGGCGTTCCCGCTTGTAATTGATCTTTAAGAACCACCGCTTTTTTGCCCTGGAGATCTCGCATGACAATTTCCTGTTGACGATCCTGAGCACCGCCTCCTGCCACGATGTCCACCTGACGAAAATCCATCGCCGAACTTTGTTGATCTAGAGGGATAATTTCCACTACAAAACCACGCCATTGAGCGCGACGTTGAATACAAATCACGTTTCCGCGATCGCCGTAGGTACTCATCAAGGTCGGATATAACCAGCCAATTTTTAATTCCATGAAAAGATTAATAATCCTAATTCCTTACTGGACAGGCTGCTGAACATAAGCTGGAAAAAGATCCTTGGGAAAATCTTCCGCCGCCAGACAAGTATCCATTGCCTTAATCGGTGTATAGGTCGCGCTATCTCGACTGAGGGCAATCACACATTCCGAATGTCTGCCTGGCAATAAACTTTTACGACAGGAATTTAAAGCCAAAAGAGAAGGGGAATCTGTTGCTGTTCCAGTACTCGTTTTGTCCCCCGTGTATCCGCCCAATGTCGAACGTTGGATATCAGCCACACAGTTTCCTAGATCAATCGGTCGTCGGACTTGATAACAACCTTGCAAAGCATTATCAGCATCAATGGGAGAACGTCCCCGAACAATAGCCACACATTCGGATAATTCTTTGGGAATTAAGGCTCCTGAACAAGCTGCCCCCGCCTTATCCGCCGCGACACCATTATCTTTCAGTTGATTAACACAGACATCAAACTGGTTCCAATTACCCGCTTTAGCATTGGGCATGGGTAAGCTCAAGAGCATTAAGCCAACAGGTAGAGAAAACAGGGCAGTTTTACGCAAACAAGATTGAAAAATTTTGGCTTTCATAATCGGAGACTCTTCAAAGAATGCAGAACGGTTGGATCAATCGGATTTTAAACAAAAGACGCACAGAAGAGCAGGTTGTATCCCCTCCGTGCTTCTAAATTACCTTAAAAAAGTAAATTGTATTTTAATACTGGGGAACGCGGTCATCAACTTCTTGACTCCAGGCCGTAATGCCTCCTTTGACATTAATTCCCTCAATGCCTGCTTCTTTGAGAATTCCCAAAGCTTTAGCCGATCGCCCGCCTAATTTACAATGGGCAATCAATCGATGACCATTTAGCAGTTCACGGACTTGTTCAATGCCTTTACCCTGTTCAATATCGGGAAGAGGAATGAGAACCGAACCTGGAATGCGAGCAATTTCGTATTCGTTGGGATTACGGACATCAATCAGAACAAAATCCTGAGGGCCATTGTCCATTAAGGTTTTTAATTCCGAAACTGTCATTTCCATCATTGCAGATTTTTCGGCTTCCTCTGCCGCTTTTGCCTGGGGAATCCCACAAAATTGTTCGTAATCTATTAATTTCTCGATCACAGGACGCTCAGGATTGGGACGCAGTTTTAGCTCCCTAAATTTCATATCCCAAGCATTAAACAGTAATAAACGACCACTGAGAGTATTAGGCGCACCTAAAATAATTTTAATGGCTTCCGTTGCTTGAATTGTACCAATAATGCCAGGTAAAACACCTAAAACGCCGCCTTCTGCACAGGAAGGAACCATGCCTGGGGGTGGTGGTTCGGGATATAAATCCCGATAGTTGGGGCCGCCTTGATAGTTAAAAACCGTTGCTTGCCCTTCAAAGCGAAAGATTGACCCATAAATATTCGGTTTATCTAGCAAAACGCAGGCATCATTAGTTAAATAGCGAGTGGGGAAATTATCGGTTCCATCAATGACGATATCGTAGGGTTTGAGTATATCAAGAGCATTGGCAGAATTGAGAGGCGTTTCGTACAGATCAACCTGACAGAAAGGATTAATTTCTAAAATTCGGTTTTTGGCGGACTCGACTTTTGGTTTGCCGACCCAGGAAGTCCCGTGAATGATCTGACGCTGTAGGTTGGAACTGTCAACAATATCAAAATCCACAATGCCAATCCGACCGACTCCAGCAGCGGCCAAATACAGCAGCAGAGGAGAACCGAGTCCCCCCGTACCAACACAGAGAACACTAGCGGCTTTTAGACGTTTTTGCCCTTCTAGTCCTACTTCTGGCAAGATAATGTGACGAGAATACCGTTGATATTCGTCTTTTGAGAGTTCGATTTCTGCTAAGTTTGGGTTGAGCATATATTGGTGCCTACGGAGAATCGCAATCAGTTAGAGCCGCAGCAGATAAACCATTGTAATATTTTTAGTCACGATTTTTTTGTCAAATAGCATAATCATTTTAACAATTTCTCTTTGAAGCTTTTTAAAATACTTCAATTAGCTTGATTTTAACTTGATTTGTGACGCTGTTACATCACCTTTTAAAAACTCAAGTTAGCTTTAGGATTAACTATCTGAAAGTTGACAGTATTTACTATTTTTTAGATATTTAGTTCTATTTAATCAGCCGCTAAATCTAGCCTAAAACTTTATTATAAAACTGATTTAATTCTAGCCTTTAGTGTGGCAAAAATTGTTTGTTTTTATCATTTCTTAAAGTTGAAATTTAAAAAATCAAGATCAACTATTCTCTTTTTAAACTTAGATTAAGTAATTAAAAAGGTTTGAATATAATAAATACTGGAACTTGATCGCCGTTTAAAATTTTGCCTATTTAGTTATTCTTTTGGATTTTTACATCAGGAGCTATCAAAGATAGGAGAACTTTAAGAGCCTCACTTTCTTCCGCGCTAACTTCATTATCCATCCAAGCAATTTTAACCGCCAAAGGAAAAGCTCTCGCCGCTAAATCAGGATCTAACTTATCAATAGCACTAAGCGACTGAGGCACTTTTAAGGCTGAACGAACAGCCTCGAGCGTTATTGTGTCTAAATTAAGAGGCGCAATCTGTTTTTCTAGAATACTCCAATTAGTTTCCGTTTTAGGCGAGCCAATTTGTATAAGATAAGCTAAAAGTTTAGAGAGTTGAATTAACTTAGCCATCTCCATTTCTTCTGATTGAGCGGTTGGTAAATCTGTGTGAGAGTTAACTAGATTGTCCAAGATTTTTTGCCAGTCTTTATTACCACAAGATTCTGGTTTACCAACGGTCAGAGAAATACTAATTCGATCAGAGTTAGGAATAAGTTGAGTTACTTCTGTCCGCACGCCCAAATATCCTAGCCAACAGGAAATGGTCTGCGCCAAAGTTTTTTCTGTTGCCTGTGAATTGGCGAGTAAACGAATTTGTGTATCAACCAGCGGACGAACTATTTGATTAAGCATAAAATTAACTCAGAATAATTTGAATATCTTTAGTTAAGAGGATAACACAGCTACAAATTTTGGGTCAATATTAAAAAGTAAAACATAAATATTCTTGAAAGTTTTGTTAAAAATTAGTTTAAGAAAAGTTTATTAAATTTACCAAAAATTTAGTTTACATAATTTTATTGGGAAATTAATATTCATAAATAAAATTATTTTATCGTTTATTAAAGCTAAATTATTTTTATAGTTTTTTCAAATAACAATTGAGAGTTTAGATAACAATTATATTGATTTCTAATTAACTGTTTGCAAATTAATTAGCATACTTTTAGAAATGATCAAGAATCTCAAAGGTGCTTACTTTAACCTAAAAATCATCAGAGATTTTTTGCTATTCATAAAATTTCAAATAAGAATTGCAAAAAATTATCTAACAAGTAAACTTAGTTTGTTAATAACACAGACTAAATTAAGTTTTATAAAATATTTACTATGATAAAAAATCAAGAAAGCCTGTTAAAATATCCATCATATTGAGGAGGTTGTTGATGGAATACATTTTTTTAGGTTTATTAATCGCTTTTTTAGGGACTATTTTTTTCTTTTTTCAGAGAAGCAAGTCATTCTCTCGAAGAGATTCCCCTACTTCTGCTGCTCACAAAAATTTAGGTAAATCTGTTCCCCGAAAAACCCGAAAACAATTAACAGCAATGGTCGGAGGAGATCAGAGAACCGTTGATCGTCTTGTAAAGAATTTACGACTGAGACACCCTGGAGAATCAGAGATCTGGTATTGGGAAAAAGCTATTTTTGATTTAGAACGCGATCGCCGTTATTAACTTTTAAAAACCTGATTACAAAAGATAAAAAATTAGAATTAAAAGAATCTCTATCGAGCCATTCAATATTTCCGAGTTTGGAGTTAATTTTGATCTTTTATAATGCGATTATTGTTCCTCATATTAATAAAAAAGACAGACTAAATAGCCTGCCTTATAACTGATAAAAATCAGACAAAATTTATTTTACAGCAGCTTTAGCACCAGCTTCTTCAAGTTGTTTTTTGACAGCTTCTGCATCATCTTTGTTAGTAGCTTCTTTAACAGCTTTAGGCGCAGATTCTACTAAATCTTTAGCTTCTTTTAAACCCAAACCAGTAATAGTACGAACAACTTTCAGAATTGCAATTTTCTTGTCAGCAGGAACTTCTTCCAAAATGACATCAAATTCTGTTTTTTCTTCCACAGGTTCAGCCGCAGCCGCACCACCAGGAGCCGCCATTGCAAAACCACCAACAGGCGCAGCAGCACTAACACCAAAAGCTTCTTCGATTTGTTTAACCAATTCAGCCGCTTCTAAAAGACTGAGGATTTTTAACTGTTCTAAAATTTGATCGGTTGCAGCAGTCATTTCGTAAACTCCTTAAATAATTGACAGTTGATAATTGAAAGTTAATGGTCAGTTGTTAATAGTTAGCGATCGCCCAAGTAAATTTTGAAGAAAAATACTTTTCAATATCACTATTTCCTAATAACAATTGACTAAAATCGGCTTATTCTTTTTCGGAATAGGCTTTGATACCACGACCCAAAGAAGTCGGAACTTCCTTGATCCCAATGGCAATTTTGGCGGTCAAACTGTTGAGTGCGCCCGCAATTTGTGCCATCAATTGTTCCTTCGACGGTAAATCACCTAAAGCATCCACATCAGCTTTAGTTAAGGCCCGACCTTCCATGACACCACCGCGTAATTCGGTTTTTTTGGTATCTTTTTGGAAGCTTTTATAGGCCTTAATAACGCCGCCAAAATCTTCTTTGACCAGCAAAAAGACCGAAGATCCCTTGAGGAAATTATTCATCGGTTGCCAATTTTCTTGCCCTTCTAACGCAATGCGAACCAGGGTATTTTTGGCTATTTTGCAAGTACCGCCTAAAGGACGGACACGACTCCTTAGATCGCTAATTTCAGCGACAGACAAACTTTGGTAGTCAATGACTAAAGCCAATTGAGAAGCTTGAAAAAGCTCTTTGACCTCTGTTACTACCTCAGTCTTATTTTCTCTTGTTCTTCCCATTCGATATTCACCTCCTTAAGGCTTGGGATTCTTTAAAGTCTTGACACACAAAACAAAACCCCTAGCACGATTGCCGGGGCTGAAGCTCGGAGATATACCCAAATAGAAACAATAACGTCCTAAAAGTGAGTAAATCATTTAACCGATTTTCAGGCTTCAACCTCGGCAGGACATTAAGCAAATTGCCCCTGCTTTCTTCGGTACAGAGCCGAATCTTTGAGTTTTGTTGTTTTCTTCTAAAGTCTAAGAAGTTTCTATTTCAGGAAAAATCTCCCTAAAATTTTACTTCTGTCTTAGCTTTCCAAGAACTTGAGGTCACGCAGACCACTAATATCCACTTGAATGGAAGGACCCATCGCAGAAGAAATATAAATACTGCGCCAGAAACGACCTTTCGCTCCAGAAGGACGATTGCGGTCAATAGTTTCTTGTAATGCTTTCAGGTTTGTCAGTAAATCTTCAGCAGAAAAGGATGCTTTTCCAAACATAACATGAACGATCCCCGTCCTGTCAGCCCGAAATTCTAATTTCCCTGCTTTATATTCATTGATCGCACCCGCTAAATCAGTAGTAACAGTGCCACCTTTAGGAGAAGGCATTAAACCACGCGGCCCAAGTACCCGTCCCAATCTGGCAATTTTCGGCATCATATCAGGTGTCGCAATCAGCACATCAAAGTCCATCATGCCAGCCTGAATTTCGTCGATTAATTCTTCTGAACCAGCCACATCAGCCCCAGCATTTTTTGCTTCCTGGACTTTTTCACCCCTGGCAATAACGGCGACTCGCACCTTTTGACCAGTTCCTTTGGGTAGAGAAACCGTTGTTCTCAATTGTTGGTCAGTGTATTTGGGATCAATTCCTAACCGAACATGGACTTCTGCTGTTTCATCAAATTTCGCTGTTGCCGTCTCTTTTAATAAGGCGATCGCCTCGGACGGTTCATAAACCTTATTTTGATTAACCTTAGCAAAAGCTTCTTTAAAGCGTTTCGAGATTTTTGATGACATTTTTAGATTAGATCTCCTTGGGTCATAACGAAGTTTTTAGCTTCTCCCCTGACTAGTTTGCATTAACAAGTTTCTAGCAATCTAGTTGAACAATTAGTAATTTTTTAGTTTTTTAGTATTGTTAAACAACACAGCTTAACTATCAATTATCAACTAGTCTTTGACGGTAATACCCATATTACGGGCAGTTCCTTCGACAATGTTCATGGCCGCATCAATGTCATTCGCATTGAGATCAGGCAGTTTCGTTTGAGCAATTTCCCTGAGTTGATCACGAGAAATAGCCCCTACCTTTTTCTTATTGGGTTCATTAGAACCTCTATCAACCCCAGCCGCTTTACGGATTAAAACCGAAGCAGGAGGCGTTTTCAGAACAAATGTAAAACTACGGTCTTCATAGACTGAAATTTCAACAGGAATAATCATTCCAGGTTGATCAGCCGTTTTTGCATTGTATTCCTTGCAGAAGGCCATAATATTGACCCCATGTTGACCCAAAGCAGGGCCCACAGGAGGTGCAGGATTAGCCTTTCCCGCAGGAAGCGCGAGCTTAATCAGAGCGACGACTTTCTTTGCCATTGCTAAATAGTTAGTTTTGTTTTTCTACTTGGTTAAATTCCAATTCGACGGGTGTATCCCGACCAAATATGGACAATAAAGCTTTGAGCTTACTTCTTTCAGGACTGACTTCGATCACTTCTCCCGCAAAGTCTTTAAAAGGACCAGAGAGAACCATGATTTTGTCGCCCATTTGCATTTCAAATTTCACCACTGGCTCTTGTTCTTCGGATTGTCTGAAGATGCGATCAACTTCGCCAGGGCTTAAAGGAAGAGGATTGACATGGCCCCGACCTCTGCCATAGTGCCGTTTTTGTTCAGATCCGACAAAGTTGATGACATGGGGAGTATTTTTAACCACTTGCCAAGCATTATCATCCATTAGCATGCGGATTAAGACATAACCTGGAAAAACTTTCTCTTCACTGTGCAGACGAGAACCATCTTTGCGAACTTTTACGATAGGAGTTTTGGGAATTTCAACTTGAAGAATACGGTTAGCCACATCTAAAGTATGAATCCGTTGTTCCAAATTGGCTTTCACCCGTTTTTCACAACCAGATGCAACTTGAACGGCATACCACCGACCTTGTTTAGGAGGTTTTTCTTTTACTTGATCTTCTTCCAAAACTTGTAATTGATCGTCAGCAAAACTCATATCAATACCTTTGTGTTTCTTTAAGTAGCAATAATCAACCAAACAAGAAGGGTTGACGGGCTACCCAAGAAAAGAAGTGATCCACTAAAGAAATTATAGTAGCTACCAAAACCACCATCAAAACGACGGCGATTGATTCGCTGATAAGTTGTTGTCGGGAGGGCCAAACGACTTTTTTCAGTTCTTCTTTGGTTTCATCTATGAACACACCGATCTGAGGTTTAGCTTTCACACTTTTTATCTCAGACAGTTCTGGTTTTGTCACTTCTTTTCTGATCACAATTTCGCCTCTCCGTCAATGATGAAATTATCTGGTAATGTCAAAAAAAATTTTGTGATTTGACGGCAATCACGGTTTTTCTGACTAACTTTAGGGCTATTGGTTGTCAACGCGCCCTGGAGGACTTGAACCCCCGACATCAGGTTTTGGAGACCTGCGTTCTACCAACTGAACTAAGAGCGCATAGTCTGAGCAGTTACCAATTGGCTTGCTCCCAACTCCTAAACATCATATCTTATTTTGACGCTAACTGAATCTAGTTAGGTTTACGTTTCCTCTTTATTTTTTAGAGGGCGCGGTCAAAACGTTGTTTAATTCGTGTTGCCTTACCGACGCGATCGCGTAGATAGTACAGTTTGGCGCGGCGAACCTTACCCCGACGAATAATTTTAATATTGGCAACTAGGGGAGAATGAAGCAGGAAAACCCGTTCGACTCCTACGCCTTGAAAAACTTTTCGTACGGTGATAGTTTCGCTGATACCGCCATTTCGCATGGCAATGACAGTGCCTTCATAGGGCTGGACACGTTCTTTTCCACCTTCCACGATTTTAACGCCGACTTTGATTGTGTCGCCGACATGGATGATGGGCAGGTCGTTCTTGAGGAACTCTGCTTCTATCGAGTTAATGATTGCTTCAGCGTTCATCACGTTAGTAAAAACTCACAATTTCTCATCATAACTTGTTTTTGACAAATTTAACAAAATAGTAAATTTAAACTTAAGGATATGGTTTTTGAGGCTGAGCTTAGAAGTATTTTTATTTGTGAGCGTATAGCTAGATTTTCTAGGGTAAAGCTTAATTAATAGGAATTTGTTGGCAAATGCTATTGATGTCACGCTTTTCTGCTACAGAGAGTTTGCGTCTTCTCAAGGAGCTTTTTTCCTATTTTTTTGTTGGGGCTTCGGGCAAAACGGGATAATTTAAGGTTGAATTTTGATCTGTTTCTTGAGAAGTAATTGGTTGATCGTTTGTTTGAGGTTCGACAGGATTTCGCTGAGAAAAACCCCAGGTAAATAGGCCTGCGATCGCAACTATCATAACCCATTGAGGCGGGACTAATTCAGGATTAATTACGCGTAATAATAGGCGCAATCCGACTAAACCAACTGTCATAAAGCCTGCATCTTCTAAATGGCTGAACTCGGTTAGCCAACGAATAAACAGTCCCGCTAAAAATCGTAGGGTTAGAACTCCAATCGCGCCGCCGACTAGGATTAACCAGAGATCATCGACAATGGCGATCGCGGTCGTCACACTGTCTAAAGAAAAAGCTAAATCAGTAACGGCAATCATGGGAATTGCTTGCCAAAATGAGGTAAATTCTACGCTGTGATGTTGATTATCTTCTTCACTAGAGCGAAAATAATTGAAGACTAGCCAAAGCAAATAAAGCGCACCAATTAGCTCAAATTGCCAATAGTTCATTACCCAAGTCGCAGTCAAAATCAAGCCAACTCTTAAAAAATAAGCAACTACTAAACCAAAATTGAGGGCTTTTTGTTGTAAATCTCGATCTTTTAACCCTTTGGCGATCGCGGCCAGCGCAATGGCATTATCGGCAGAAAGAACGGCTTCTAAGATAATGAGAATAATTAAGACTAACGGAGTTTTTAAGCCAACGGCAAGGGAAGAATCGAGAATCTGGTCAAGCATTTATTCAGGTGCTAGAAAGGCAAAAGCTGTATATTTGGGAACTCTCTTCATTATCATGGAAGTTGGGGTGATCTTGCTAGGAATGCTTGGTCGGTTTCCCTCTTTTTTTGCACATCCGACTTAATTTATGTCTCAACCTCAAGCTGTTGTTTTGCTCTCAGGGGGATTAGATTCCGCCACTACTGCTGCGATCGCCAAAAATGATGGCTACAAGATTATTGCCCTTTCTTTTCGCTATGGACAACGCCACCACAGGGAATTAACGGCGGCAAGTCAGATTGCCCAAATTTTAGGGATTCAAGATCACTACATTGTGGATGTAAATTTAGCTGACTGGGGCGGCTCTTCCCTGACGGATTCTTCTATAAAACTACCTCAAACAGGACTTGATCCCACCATTATTCCTTCTACTTATGTGCCTAGCAGAAATACGGTTTTTATTGCGATCGCGCTTTCCCTTGCTGAAGCCAAAGGTGCATCCGCCATTTATTTAGGGATTAATGCAGTGGATTATTCTGGTTATCCCGATTGTCGCCCTGAATACCTAGAAGCATATCAAAACTTAGCAAATCTATCTTCTAAAGTTGGAGTTGAAGGTAATTCTATTCAATTAATTGCGCCTCTAGTTCGGTGCAGCAAAATTGATATTGTTCATCAAGCGATCGCCTTAGGAATTCCTATTGAACAAACCTGGTCTTGCTATCAGGGTGAAGCCGAACCTTGTGGTTTGTGTGATTCCTGTCGTTTACGAGATCAAGCCCTAATTGCGGCAGGCTATCCCGAACTCAGTACTGTTGTTGGTAGAAGCTTGAATGACCTTAATTCCCCAACAGTTAAGTGATATTCTGAAAATTAGATTTTTTATATTTACAAAACTTCCATGACTCACGCCACTGACATTAAAACCCTAGCTCGTTGGATGACTGCCGATTTTAGCAATCAAGCCCAAGCTTTTGAAAATCCACCTTTTTATGCCCATATTCGCGTCGGTATTCGTCCTTTACCCTTGGCGCGTTTTCCTGAACCAACTTTGTTTTTGGAACAAGCTTATGATTTTGCCTTAAATCAACCCTATCGTTTGCGAGCGTTGCAATTAAAAATTGTGGATAATCACATTGAGCTAGAAAATTATAAAATCAAGGGTGAGACAGATTTTTATGGAGCATCGAGAAACTTAGAAATATTAGCTAAATTAACATTAGATAAACTCGAAAAAATGAACGGTTGCGACATGATTGTGAATTGGACAGGAAATAGTTTTAAAGGAGAAGTAAAACCAGGGAAAAACTGTATTATTGTGCGGAATGGGAAAGAAACTTATCTTGATAATAGTTTTGAAGTTGATGAACACAAATTGATGAGTTTAGACCGAGGTTATGATCCGCAAACAGATGAATTGGTTTGGGGTTCTATTGCAGGAGCTTTCCATTTTTTACGTTGGGCTAATTTTGCTGATGAAGTTGAATTTTAGTTATTAAAAAAAAAATAACATTCTTATTTCACTTCGCAATATTAATTATTCTTTGAAAATTATCAGGTTTGGGTTAACATTTATATCTGATTCTGCTTAAACCAAAATCAAGTTAACATAAGAAAAACGCGAGGACAAACCATGAACTTTCCTTCCCCACCCAACGGACAAAATGACGACTTTTCCGCTTCTGTCAAGCAAAAGCCAGATTTTTCGGATATTCCCTTAGAACGTAGAAAAGTAGCCGAAAAACAAGCTAGAAATTGGTTTTTTATTTTAATGGGTAGTGGATTGCTGATTGGCGTAATTGTCGCCTTTGGGATTGTTCAACTCCTCCAAAAATTTGGATTGGCTGATAAACCTCAAAATCCTACTCGCATTGAGCAAACTCAAAATTAGCTTAGAAATCTGGATTAAACATCAAGATTTAACTTAATTGGGTCACAATTTGATCGACTATTAGAAATTCTTGAGTTAGTAGATCTTTGACGTTTATTCGTAAAAAGCGTTGTTCATCGATCCAAAATTGAACTTTAATGCGATCGCGACCAGGATAACCAGGAGGATTTAATCGGGCAATATTCCGCGAACCTTCTCGATCATTGAGGGATTGAACAGAAAGTTGTTCACGAGCCAAGGGGCGGGTTAAGAGGCGATCGCCTTCAAAATATACTTCCGTTGCTCCCGTATTTGTGCCTAATTCCCCAATAATTAACTCGATACTAGGTTGATTTTCTAAAGATGCTCCCAGTGTTAACTCAATCGGTGTTTTCATGGGATAGGCTTGTCCTGACGAAATTAAAGGATGCCAACTATGGAGATTTTTTCGTCGATTCCAATAACGAATGCCGTAACTGTGATATAAAAAGTCCTTGACTTCCATTCCTTGAGAAATTTGTAGCGCACCTAACGCGATCGCCTCAAAAGGACGATTACACCGAATTTTATTTAGCTCAAAATATTCTCCAACCCAGGATTGTAATGCGGGAATCTGGCAGGTTCCACCCACTAGCAAAACTCCGTCAATATCAATTATTTCAATGCCATTACGTCTGCCTTGTTGCAAAACTTGGGTCATCAATTCATCCAGTTGAGCGAAAAAATTATGGTCTTGCAAAATTTGCTTAAAACCCGCTTGATCTAGACTCAATTCATAACTATCAAAGGTTTGATCATTGAAATACACTTCTGTTGCCGTTTCTTGGTTCGACAATTGAATTTTTAACTTTTCTGCTAAACGTGTTGCTAAAGCTGATTTTGGTAACCTTTCTGCAAAATAATCCGCAATCCAATAATCTAAATCCGTTCCGCCCAAATTTGCCCCAGCTTTGGCTAAAACACGGGCTAGTTTTGTTTTTTGCCCTGAACTATTTCCTAAAAATTTGTCGCCTAACTTTAACAAGAAACCCTGATTTTTATTTTTGCGATTATCAGCATTCAGTTGCACCAAAGAAAAATCGACTGTTCCGCCACCAAAATCCATCACCAATAAAACATCGGCATCAGTCGCTCCATATCCCAAAGCTGCGGCTGTCGGTTCATCCAGCATTCTCACTTGTTCAATTGACCATTGCTGACAAATTTGACTCAGCCATTGACGATAGGATTCAAAACTATCCACGGGAACAGTCAGAATTAACGATTCAATTTTTCCTTGGTTTTCCTGTTGTAATTGTTGAATAAGTTTACCTAAATACCAATTTCCTAGCTGTTCAAAAGTGATTATTTTTTCATCTAATTCAGGTAAAAATCCTGGTATTTTTGTGCCAATTCCCCGTTTAAATCCGCGAAAAAAACGTGGATCAACACTAATATCTAAGCCCCGATCGCGTATAGTTTGCCCTGCTAAAACTTGTTCAGAACTAGCATTTTCAACATAAATTAGGCTAGGAATTAAAGGCGGATTGTCGCTCAATTGTTGGGAAAGTCCTGCTAGCTTAACAGTTTCAGGCTTTTGAGTGGCAGCATTCCAACGGGCGATGACGGTGTTACTTGTTCCAAAATCAATTGCGTAGGACACGGTTTATTAAAAGTTATTAAAAATTATTAAATCTGAATATTAGTAAGTTGTGATTTTTTTATTTTGAACAATCCCAATTTCTAGATTAGGCGATCGCATTTTGTAAGAAAGATAAATATTAATTAAATTAACAGGAATTGCTCAAAAAAGATAATGCTAATCATAGCAATAGTGACAAGAAAATAGTGAGTTATTTAATCTATTTATTACCAAGATAACGGATTTTCTTGAGGTTAGTGATTTCATAAAGTATATAAAAATTGTCTGCGGTTGCCTGAGGGTGAAAGTTCTTCAGAATCCAACTTGCATCAGGCTTACGGTACAATGGTGGATTAGCATTGATTTTGTTATGCAAAGGTAATAATTACAGTCTTGTCCAGGCAAAATGACCAAAACTAGCGATCGCCGAATTTTTTTACTCGATTTTGAAAAACCACTTTACGAATTAGAAGAAAAAATTAACCAAATTCGAGAATTGGCCCAAGCCGAAAATGTTGATGTTTCAGAACAACTAGCCCAGTTAGAAGGTCGAGCTGACCAGTTACGCCAAGAAATTTTTAGTAATCTCAATCCTTCTCAACAGTTGCAATTAGCCCGTCATCCTCGTCGCCCCAGCACTCTCGACTATATTCAAGCGATCGCCGATGATTGGTTTGAACTGCACGGGGATCGCAGTGGCTCTGATGATCCGGCCTTAGTTGGCGGCGTTGCTCGATTAGAAGGTCGTCCTGTGGTGATTTTGGGTCATCAAAAAGGCCGTGATACCAAAGATAATGTTGCTCGTAATTTTGGAATGCCTGCCCCTGGAGGTTATCGCAAAGCATTACGCTTGATGGAACACGCTGAACAATTTGGGATGCCGATTATCACTTTTATTGATACGCCTGGAGCTTGGGCAGGAATAGAAGCTGAAAAATTAGGACAGGGAGAAGCGATCGCCTATAATTTGCGGCAAATGTTTAGTTTTGAAGTTCCGATTATTTGTACAGTTATTGGCGAAGGCGGATCGGGCGGGGCTTTGGGGATTGGAGTCGGGGATCGGGTTTTAATGTTAGAACACGCGGTTTATACCGTTGCAACTCCTGAAGCCTGTGCGGCAATTCTTTGGAAAGATGCCAAAAAATCCGACAAAGCGGCGATCGCTTTAAAAATCACTTCCAAAGATTTAAAAGAATTAAAAATTATTGATGATATTATTCCTGAACCCTCTGGTGCAGCCCATTCCAACCCGATTCAAGCATCCTTTTTTCTTAAAAAGTCGATTCTGCATCATCTAGATAATCTTTCCCAATTAACGCCTCACCAACGGCGAGAATTACGTTACCAGAAATTTCGTCAGATGGGACAGTTTCTAGAAAATTAAGCTTTTTTATCGATCCCACCAGAGATTCACAGTCTGGGGATCAATAGATTAGGATAGAAAAATCTGATCAACAACTTTTCAGTCAAAAAACAAGGAGACAAGGAGTGAATAACAATTTCCCCCAATTACGCTGGCTGAATCAGTCTGGATTAGGCTGCTGGTTAACAATTTTGTTGGTGGGTCTTTTCCTGGGAGCCGTCGGCTTAAAATGGATTGTGAACGGCGTTCTCATTGTTTTAGCCTTGTTATTTTTTGCTCCTGTGATCGCTTTTTGGGCATTTCGTTGGTGGTTAAAACGCAATTTAGTTGAAGATAGTTGTCCCGTTTGTACTTACACTTTTACAGGATTTAATAGCAGTGAATGTCGTTGTCCCAATTGTGGAGAAGAATTAAAAGTGGAAGCAGGAAAATTTACGCGCTCAACTCCTCCTGGAACAATAGATGTGGATGTGGTAGAAGTCTCAGCCAGACAACTGGAAGAATAAAATTAATTAATCATTAACTAGTCCTTTTCCTGCTAACCAACCCGTTGTCCAGGCACTTTGAAAATTAAATCCGCCTGTCACTCCATCAATATCTAAGATTTCTCCTGCAAAAAATAAACCAGGACATTTCTTGCTTTCCATTGTTTTAAAGTTCACTTCACTTAAATTAACGCCGCCACAGGTAACAAATTCTTCTTTAAAAACACCTTTTCCCTTAATTTGATAGTTTCCTTGAAGTAGTTCTATGAGCAAATTAGTTAATAGTTTATTCGATAAATCAGCCCAAACCATTTTTGAGTCAATACCAATAAAAGTTACTAAACTTTGCCAAAGTCTTTTGGGAATTTCCACAGGTGAAAAAGTCATGATTTGTTTACGAGCTTGAACTTTTTTAGTATTTAATAAAACTTGTTTTAAAGTTTCAGAATTATAGTTTGGTAACCAATTAATTATTAATGACATTTGGTAATGATGATCATGTAATATTCTCGCTCCCCAAGCCGACAATTTGAGAATTGCTGGGCCACTTATGCCCCAATGAGTGATTAGTAATGGCCCAATTTGTTCTAATTTTTTTTGATCTGAACTCAGCAAACTAACGCGCACCTTTTCAATTGTAATTCCAGCTAAATCAAGCAAGCGATCATCTTTAATATTAAAAGTAAATAAAGAAGGGACAGGCATCTCAACTTGATGACCCAATGCTTTTGCCCAACTGTAGCCTAGGGGATTACTTCCTGTTGCAATTAAGACGCGATCGCTCTTTAAAATTTCTCCATTTTTCAGTTCAACTTCAAATTTGTTCCCTTGTTTCTGAATAGATTTAACAGGACTATTTAGACGTAAATGAACACCATATTCCTTAGCAGTTTCTAGCAAACAATTGGCGATCGTTTCCGACTTATCAGTAATTGGAAACATACGACCATCTGCCTCGGTTTTTAAGCTAACATTCCGCGACTGAAACCAATCAACGGTATCTTGAGGCTGAAAACTATTAAATGCGCCCCGCAAAGCCTTGCCACCTCTTGGGTAATACTGCACTAACTGGGACGGTTCAAAACAATTATGGGTGACATTACATCGTCCTCCTCCCGATATTTTCACCTTAGTTAAAAACTCTCGACCTGCTTCTAGCAGAGTAATTTGGGCATTAGAATAGGTCATTGCACAGGTAATTGCGGCAAAAAATCCTGCGGCACCACCACCAATAATAATTACTCTTAATTGTTGAATATTCTCCATTTTATTTGTCAATTAATTCATTGTTTCTATCTTACTCCCAAAATTTATTTTTCTTTTTTATATTGTCAAGATAGATTTATATTATCTAAGATTTTTAGCTATTAATTATCAGAGTTTATTAATAAATGAAAATGTTTAACTATTATAAAATTATTAACAGAAAATAACTTGAATTTATTAAATTTAATTGAAGAAGTTTAAACAGATTTATACTATTATAGTTGTATTGCAGAAATTAGTTCAAATTGTGGGAGAATTTTAATTAATTTAATTAGATTAAAATAATTTCAATGAACATCTTATTAAACATTCATCACAAATGAAAGAGTTCCTGATTGTTGACACCGAAGGAAAGGAATATATTAGACAAATTGCAGTTATTAATCACCAAGGAAAACTAATTTATGAAGCATTTACAAAAGAGTATCTTGAAAATAGAGAAATTAAAATTAATCTTAAACCTCTAAAACAAATTCTTCTAGATTTTTTTCAAATTGCTCAAAATAAATTAATTATCTGTCATTATGCTCAACATGATTTAGAAGTTTTACGCCGAAGTTGTATTAAAATAAGAATCAAATTTTCTAAGCTAGAATGGGGATGTAGTGTTCAATTAGCACAGCGATATTATCCCAATTTAGCTAGTTATTCACTTGCTTATTTGAGTCAGAAATTGGGTTTAAAAGTTCATCAAAAATATTTCAATCCTGAACAAGCTCATACTGCTCGTTATGATGCTCAATTCACCTATCAGCTTTATTGTAAAATATTGGAGTGTAAAGCCATGAATTCAGCTCAAATATCAGTCAATCCTTTTGCTTCTAGTCGAGTTGATAATCCTTTTCAAGATCATCTAGATTTAAAATCAATTTATCAAGATGAATTTGAAAGATTAAAATGGATTATTACGGATATTAAACAAGATCAAAATCACCAATCTAAAGGAACAGTTATTATTGGTGAGCCAGGCAGTGGAAAAACTCATTTAATGATGCGGTTAGCCAAGGAATTGTTAAAGGTTAATCGACTTTTATTTATTCGTTGTCCTAATAATGCTGATTCGGTTTTATTTCATACTTATAGTCGAATTTTAGAATCCTTTGTCGAAAAAATACCAGAGACAGGTTACACCCAGTTAGAAACACTACTTGCCCATAGTTTTGTGAAATTAATTAGCCGAACAGGTTTTATTCTTTTAACTCAAAAAGATCAAGATATTATTAATATTTTAAAATCTAATCCTTTAGATATTTATGAGCAATTAGGAGCAGAAGGAAGCGGTAAAAAATTAGATTATTGGCGGCATATTGAAAAACGAACTGATGAATGGTGGATGAGTGAATATGGTTTAGCGGGTTACGCTTCGCAGATTATTAAGGGTATTATTAAATACTGTAGTTATAGTAAACCTCATCTTAAAAAGTTGGTGGCTCGTTGGTTAGCAGCAGAAGAATTAAATGATATTGAATTAGAGGCAGTTGGCTTAAATAATTGGAATGAAGAGATGAGTAAAGAAGCCTTTTCTTTAGAAGCTATTTCTGTTTTTAGTAAGTTATCTTTATTAGATGAACCTTTAATTATTATCTTTGATCAACTAGAAGTTTTAGGTTTAAAGCATAATGAGCAACTTTTATTGGCCTTTGGAGAAGCAGTAAAAGAAATGTTTACTCATGTGCCGAATAGCTTAATTATTTTGAATGTTTTTCCCGATCGCTGGGAACAATTTAAAGCAATATTTGATGGAGCAATTATTGATCGAATTTCACAAAATCAAATTTATTTACAACGTCCATCAGATGACTATTTAATTGAAATTTTAAGGGCTAAAATTAAGTCAGTAGGATTGTCCATTGAGACTTTATTTACAACAACAGAATTAGCAATAATTTTAAATAATAATTCTATTCGAGCCATTTTAAATAGTGCTTCTGATTATTACCATCACAAAATTCATGGTATTCCTCTTCCAGAAAAAACAAAGCTAGTTAAATCTAAAACGACTCAATTAGAAATAGGTTCTGATCAACTTATTTTAGAAACAAGAATTGCGAGTCTTGAAAATAATTTACACCAGTTTAAATTGCTGTTTCAAAAAATGGGTCAAGTCTTATTAGAATTAGATTTTGCTGATACAGATACTACTATAAATAATGTTAATAATGAGCTTGGTTTTAATAAAAGTAAAGATCAAAATCATGAGATTAATACAAAAGTTCAAGATTTTATTCAACGAACTCGTCCTTTATTAGAACAGGAATATGAGAAATTACAAATTATTAATGATAGTGATGATCTAGGCAAGTTTTTAGAAATTGCTGAAGCTTTTAAAATTCGTTCAAACTATGTTATTGATTATCTACATTTGGGAAGAAAAAAGATTCCTGTAAATTGTGTAATTCAATATGCTGATCAAAGTTTTGCTGTGGCGTTTTTAGAATTAGATGGTTCGACATTTACAAGTCGGATTAAAAATTTTAATGAATTAGTAATTAATCATAAAGAAATTAAGTTTCAACTTTGGCGAGATGGGAGAAAAAATAATATTATAGGGAAGGTTGGTAAAGATGAGATTGAAAAGTTAAATAATTCTCATCATGGTAATTTTTATTTTATGGAAAAAGAAGACCGTATTAATTTTGAATTGATTTATAAATTAATTACAGATATTCACAATAGAGATTTGGAAATTGAACTAGAAATGGCTATATCTAGTATTGTTTTGTTGTTTAAAGATTGCCGAATTATCAATATTTTAATGCTCTAGTTTTTCAGCAATTCTAAATTTTAAAAAACCTAATTAAGATAATAATTTCAAATTTTTAGAAGCTATTACTTTCCGAAATTTCAAACTAGATTCAGCCATTGATTAAGAACTAAAAAAAAGGAAATAGGTCTTTTAAGATTAAGACTGAAGAAAAAAACAATTTTCGCCAGGTTTGCCCATTCCCTTTAATTCAAATTAATTCAAAAAAACAAATACCTAAAAATTACAAATCAGGAGGCAAAAGCACCTTGTCAATAACATGAATCACACCATTACTCGCATCCACATCTACAGAAATTATATTAGCAGAGCCAACCTTGAGTTTGCCATCATTCACGCTAACACTAACAGAGCTTCCCTCTACAGTGTTGACATCTCCTGACTTGATCATTTTTGAAGTGACTTCTCCACTAACGACGTGGTAGGTTAAAAGTTTTTGTAATTTAGCTTTATTTTCTGGTTTGAGTAAGCTTTCTACTGTTCCTTTGGGGAGAGCTTCAAATGCTTTATCTGTTGGTGCAAAAACAGTGAATGGCCCTTTTCCTGAAAGGGTTTCAACTAATCCCGCTGCTTTAATTGCCGCAACTAAAGTGTTAAAAGAACCATTTGTCGCTGCAACTTCTACAATCGTTTCTGTAGTTGTTCCTGTTGTTGCTCCTGTTGTTGTTTCTGTTCCTGTTGTGGGCTTCATCCCTCCCGCTAAAAGATTAGAGGACGTTTTTTCTTGGGTGCAATTCTCGGCGATCGCAGGAAAAGTAGAAAAAAGAGTTGTTGTACTTAGAGCGACTAAACCAAGACAAAGAGAGATTAAAGGAGATTGTTTTGATACTTTCATAATTTTTTTGTGATTTGTAAACATATGTAAACTTGTATTAACCCTAGTCTATTTATTTTTATAGAAATTCGACTCTTTTGCCACTTTAAAAAATGTCCCATCTCACACTCCTTAAATGCTTTTTTTATTCCACCCTTTTTCGATCGCAAAAAATTAACAAAAACTCAGTTTATAAAAAGAGTGTGATCGCGGATAATGTTAGGTTAATTAGAGTAAGCAGCCGAATGAATTAAACGATTTCAAGATTACAAAAGATTTGAGAAAATTAAGAGATATTTTAGTAATTATCTTTATTTTGCTAACTTTTATTAAAAAAAATATTTATTGTTAATTTCGCATTTTTAGACAAGCTAAAAAAAATATGATATTTGGATCTAATTTCTTAATTATTAAATACCTTAACTATTAACTGATATAAGAATTTATAGAACAAGACTTAAGTTTCATGAAGTTGTAATTAAAGCAAGTTTTAATGTTTTCTGATTGCCAATATCCTTAATAATAAAAGAAGAAACTTTTGGAGTTGACGATGAAACAAGACCTAGAACAATTGTTAGCATTAGCACAAAAAGCTGGTGCAGAAGAAGCCGAGGTTTATTATTCGCGATCGCAGTCCCATCCTGTTTTTTTTGAAGCCAATCGTCTCAAGCAACTAGAAAGTTCTGAATCAGAAGGAACTGCATTAAGAGTTTGGCAAGAAGGTCGTCCAGGTTTAGCAGTTGCCTATGGCCCCGTTGATCCCCAAGCTTTGGTTGAAAAAGCGATCGCCCTTTCCCCGTTAAACCCACCCGAAACCCCAGAATTAAACGCAGCCCGAACTGCAATTTATCAGCCCATTGGCAAAACTTTAGCTGTTGAAAACTTAGTTGAAATAGGTCGAAATGCGATCGCAAAAATCCGAGAAAAATATCCTGAAGTCTTGTGTAGCGGCGAATTAGAATGCGAAGAAGACCAGACGATTTTGCTCAACTCCAACGGTTTGCACTGTGAACATCAAGATACCTCAATTAGTTATTACTTCGGCGTGGAGTGGGTTCGTGGCGAAGATTTTTTAGCAGTTTATGACGGAGAATATAGCAGAGACAAAATTAATCCGCACCAAATAGTTGAGCAAATTTTTCAACGTTTAATTTGGGCAAAAGACAACGCACCCAACCCAACGGGTAAAGTTCCTGTAATTTTTACACCGAATGCTGCCACAATGCTTTGGGGAATCGTGATCGCGGCCTTAAATGGCAAACGAATTTTGGAAGATTCTTCGCCTTGGAGCCAGAAATTGGGTGAAAAAGTGCTTTCAGAATTATTAACTTTTTCCCAAGATCCCCAACAAATTCCCTATGATTGTCCTTTTGATGATGAAGGAACGCCGACTCAAGCTTTAACTTTTATTAATCAAGGTAAGATTGAACGGTTTTACAGCGATCGCGCCATTGCCCGCAAACTTGGTTCTCCAAATACAGGCAATGGTTTTCGTCCAAGTTTAGGAGCTTATCCCACCCCCAACTTGGTCAACTGCATAATTGAACCAGGTCAAGGATCATTAACAGACTTGATTGGAACAGTAAAAAATGGGTTGGTAATTGATCAAATTTTAGGCGGCGGGCCTGATATTTCTGGCGATTTTTCTGTCAACATCGATTTAGGCTATCGCATCGAACAAGGCGAAATTATCGGTCGAGTCAAAGATACAATGATTGCAGGCAATGTTTATACCATTCTTCAACAAATTTTGGCAGTAGGTAGCGATCGCCAATGGAATGGTTCTTGTTATACTCCCTCTGTTTTGGTGGATGGCGTGTCAGTCGTGGGTCAATAAGCAAAATATCAAGAAATACAATAATTTCTGGTTAATGCAATTACAAATAATATCTTAATACGCGCAATTTTTGATTATTCACTTTTAGATTTTGAGGAACAAATTATGCCAGAATTTTTAGATTTTTTACAACATAAATATGCCTATATTGCGATTGGAGAATTTAAGCCAGGAAAATTTGCCGAAGCTCAAAGACTCTATGAAAAAGCAGTATCTACCTATAAAAACGGCTTTAAGGGAGCTTATCTTTTACAAAAACCCAACTCCGAAGAAGGCATTGCCATCATTATTTGGGAAAAAATTGAAGACATGGAAGCCAATCAAAACGAGGAATATAGACAGTTTTTAGAAGAAATGGCTCCCCTATTTTCCCAACCGCCTGTTACAGACTTTTATGAAGTTTGCAGCGAAATTAGAGGCTTTGAAAATCGCTAATCCTAATTTTTTTAACCTCTTAATTTGGCGATTGAGAAGATAATAAATAATCGATTCTTTGTTGAGCCATTTGAAAACTAGGATTCAGTTGTAAAACTTTTTGATAACTGGCGATCGCTTCTTCATTTTTACCCACAGATTCCCAAACCAAACCCCGATTAAACCAAGCTTGCTGATCTTCTGGATCTAATAATAAAACTTTCTCAAAACAGGCGATCGCTTCCTCCAGACGACCGATATTTCCCAAAGCACTGCCCCGATTTTGCCAAGCTTCTATTGACGTGGGATCTAAAGCCAAACACTCATCCCAACTTGCGATCGCCCCATCCAAGTCGCCCACCTTACCCTGCTGAATTCCTCTTTGTAACCAAGCTTCAGCCGTTTCAGGAAGCGGTTGACTTTCTATTCCTTCTTGCACAACATTAAATTCTGAGACCAAAGCCGCCAGAATTTCATCAGGATTAGTAGAAGTTAGCCCTAATTGTTGAGCTAATGTTTCCGCCAAAACCGTGTTTGTTTGTAATTGCTCCGTCAATTCTTCCAAAGTGTAACTTTCCGTTTGAACATCGGCAGCAACTTCTGGCAACACATCAATTCCCACATCAGGGCCAGAATATTCCCAAACTTCATTATTCACCGACTCCCGTGCGTATAATTGCCGTCCAATAGCATAAGATTGCTGCCCAATCGGTTCAATTTGAGGAAAAGACTGAGCCAATTCTCCCAAACGCATCATTTTGGTTGCCAAAGGTAAATTGGGAACGGAAGAAGACAACACTTTTTCACCAAATCTTTCTAACCAACCAACCCAAAGTCTAGTTTTTCCACGTTCTTTCAATTGGTCAAAAAACTTCAAAACCCGACCTTCGTGCCAACCGTGATCAATTCCTTCTAATAATTGACTAAACAAAAATTCATAATCCGTATCAGTCAGAGCAACAACTGCTTCAGTGTGGCCAATTTTTCTTTTTTGAGAGGAATATTTTCCCAAATCTCCTCCTATAAATTGACCAAAAAAACGCCTGAGCCATTGCCAAATTCTTTTAAAGAGTCCTTGCATGAGTTATCTTGATTTTGCAGAAAGAGCGTTTAATCGCACTTGCACCCATTCTAAAGCATTCTTAGACCCAACCTTCAAGTTTGTTATTATTCAATTAGTATTGAACAAGTCTTATTAAAGAAGGTTTATAAAATGATACTTTTTCCTGAACAGATTAAGCCGAAGCTCGACCAAGAATCAGTTTGGGATTACCCTCGGCCTCCTCGAATCGAGATTTCAAGTAAACGTGTCCAAGTGGTTTTTAATGATGTCATTGTTGCAGACAGTCGCCGTAGTCAACGAGTTTTAGAAACAAGTCATCCTCCCGTCTATTATTTTCCTCCAGAAGACATAGATATGACCTATTTTCAGCTAAATTCTCATCAATCTTATTGTGAATGGAAGGGAATAGCTAGTTATTACACAATTACTGTTGAGAAGGAACAAACAATTAATGCTGCTTGGTTTTACTCGAATCCAACTGATTATTTTGCTGTTTTAACAAATCACGTGGCTTTTTATCCGAGTCGAGTAGATTTTTGTTATATCAATGGCGAAAAAGTGACTGCTCAACCTGGTGATTTTTATGGCGGATGGATTACTCAAGATATTGTTGGCCCTTTTAAGGGTGAAGTCGGCACAAATAGCTGGTAATTAACGACAGTATCAATATTTTTCTAAATAAGTAATCTAAGTCTAAAAAAAAGGAAAAGTATTCGGGAGTCTTTCCGTGTTTCGACCCTTTTACTTCTCCTAATTTACTCTTACTCCTCACACACTCATAAAATTTAGCAAGGTTAAAAAAAAAGAGCATGGGTATTGTGACACTTTATTAGACTGTCACAGCTGCTTTTTTCTAAAAAAAATTAGCCGAACCGTCCAGCAACATAATTACGGGTTTGTGTAAATCACGCCAACTATAAAATGAGTCGGTCAACTCGTTAACAAATATTACTTTTAATCTTCGCTTAACCACAAAATCAATTTTTCTTGAAATAATGATTAAGACAATAGTGCAAATTAATCGGAAAGAGAAAAATAAATGTTATTCAAGATTAACTCAAAAGCCATACTATACAAGCTAATAATCCTTGGAGGATTTTCCGCTCTTGCCGCTTGTAACTCTACCAATTCCCAAGTTAATTCAACAATTAATATTGATGGTTCGAGTACTGTTTATCCCATTACTCAGGCGATCGCAGAAAAGTTTAAAGCCAGTCAAAGCAATCCTATTGATATCAATGTTAAGTTTTCGGGAACAACGCAAGGATTTAGGCAGTTTTGCGAGGGAAAGACGGAAATTAATAATGCTTCTCGTCCGATTACTACGGATGAAATAGCTGTCTGTAATCGTCAAAATATCCGTTTTATTGAACTTCCCATCGCTTTTGATGCCTTAACAGTAGTAGTCAATAAAAATAACGACTGGGTAACAAGTCTCACAACCCAAGAGTTACAAAAAATCTGGGAACCCGCCGCTCAAGGCAAGATTAAGCGTTGGAATCAGGTTAACCCAGCATTTCCCGATAAACCTCTTAATTTGTTCGGTGCGGGTAAAGATTCGGGAACGTTTGACTATTTTACCGAAGCAATTATGGGTAAAGCCGCTGTAAGTCGGACGGATTACGTTGCCAGCGAGGACGATAATACTTTAGCCCAAGGGGTGAGCCAAGATCCCAATGCGTTAGGCTTTTTTGGGTTAGCTTATTATCAAAAAAGCTCTGAGAATCTTAAAGCAGTGTCGATCGATAGTGGCAAAGGGCCTGTTATTCCATCAGTTGAAACGGTGACTCAAGCCGAATATCAGCCTTTAGGTCGTCCATTGTTTATCTATGTCAACGCTGAACAAGCTCAAAAGAACTCTCATTTAAAAGAGTTTGTTGATTTTTATCTAGAAAATGGCAAACAGATAGTTTCCGAAGTCGGTTTTATTCCCTTGACACCAGAACACTACAATCTGGCTAAAGTGACTTTCTATAACGGCGAAGTGGGAACGGTCTTTGAGGGAAAATCTCAGTTTAATGTGACCTTAGCTGAATTACTAAGAAAAAAAGCTAAATTCTAATTATTTAGTTCAAATTATTGGGAAGAAGAAGATTTTAAGACTTCTCTTCCTTCGTATAAAATCATCAACCAATACGACCACTGAGATAATCCTGAGTCCGATTATGGGAAGGTTCGTTAAACATAATATTAGTTTCATTAAACTCCATCAATTCTCCCAAATACATAAAGGCCGTATAGTCAGAAATTCGGGCAGCTTGTTGCATACTGTGAGTCACAATTAAGATAGTAACTTTTTTTCTTAGTTCATTCATCAATTCTTCAATACTGGCCGTCGCAATCGGATCGAGAGCAGAAGTCGGTTCATCAAAGAGGACAATTTCAGGGTCGGCAGACAAGGCACGGGCAATACAGAGGCGTTGCTGTTGACCACCTGATAGGTTATAGGCCAAATCATTAAGACGATCCTTAACTTCTTCCCAGAGAGCTGCTCCCCGTAGAGCTTTTTCGACTTTTTCATCAATGACATTACGCTTTTTTTCTCCCCGTACTCGTAAACCATAGGCGACATTTTCATAGATAGTTTTGGGAAAAGGATTGGGCTTTTGAAAAACCATACTTACCCGCATCCGCACTTCGATGGGATCAACCCGATGACTTAAAATATTGACGGAATCTAACCAAATTTCGCCTTCATAGCGATTACCTGGATAAAGATCGTGCATTCGATTAAAACATCTCAGTAAGGTTGTTTTGCCACAACCCGATGGCCCAATGAGAGCCGTTACTTGGTTTTCAGGAATTTTAAAATTAACATTTTTGATGGCATGGACAGTGCCGTTATAGTAAAAGTTGAGATTGGATGTTTCGGCTTTGGGATTGGGAATCTCTATTGTGATCGCGGGATTGGAAACAGTTGATTCAGAGTTAGATAATTGAGAAAGAGGTTCTACCATTTGATACCTTTACGAAAATAATAACGTAAATAAATTGCGATCGCATTCATGCTCAAAGTCATAAAAATCAAAACCGTTCCTGCAGCAGCGGCGTTGATTTCAAATTCGGGTTCGGGTCGGGAAACCCAGTTAAACATTTGAATGGGCATGACGGTGAAGGGAGCTTTAAGCCATTCAAAGGACAGAAAGGGAAAATCACCTTTGAAAGGGGAATCAGGTAAAAAAGCAATAAAAGTTAAAGCTCCAATGGTGATGACAGGAGCCGTTTCCCCGATCGCCCTAGAAAGACCGATGATAATCCCCGTTAAAATACTACCAATGGAATAGGGAAGAATGTGATCGGAGATCATTTGCCACTTACTAGCTCCCAAGGCATAAGCCGCTTCTCGGAGAATGTTGGGAATGGCTCTAAGGGCCTCGCGGGTGGTAACAATAACAACGGGTAAGATTAATAAAGCGAGGGTTAATCCTGCGGAAAGAACACTTTGTCCTAGATTTAACTTACCGACAAATAACCCTAACGCTAACAGACCATAAACAATAGAAGGAACGCCTGCTAGGTTAGTCACATTAATTTCAATTAAATCGGCTAACCAATCTTTTCGGGCATATTCTTCTAGGTAAATTCCTGAAGCAACCCCCAAAGGAATAGCTGCGATCGCTGTTACCAGCATCACCAAAGCACTACCTACCCAAGCTGATAAAATTCCTGCTTCTTCAGGATTACGACTAGGGAAAGAGAGAAAAAATTGGGGAGTTAAACGAGGAATGCCCTGTCGCATCATTTGGAAGACTAAACCCAAGAGAATAAAAGTAGCAACCAAAATAATAATCAGACCTAAAATCGCAAAAGCACCACTGATTAATTGGCGACGTTGAATGTTAATCCGCAGATTTTTTAAATTAAGATCTTGTAATTTCTGTAAGTTTTGGGCCTGTGACATTTTAATGAATAATTAATTAATAAATTTCTCGATAACGCTTCGCTAAAAAATGACCAATAATATTTAAAACTAGAGTCAACAAAACTAACGTTAAACCTGCAACAAAAATAGTTTTATATTCTAAGGTTCCGTAGGGTAAATCCCCTAGACTGACTTGCACAATATAGGCTGTAATCGTTGCAGCTTCTTGGGTCGGATTCCATGTTAGATTCGGTTGCAATCCCGCCGCGATCGCCACAATCATAGTTTCACCGACTGCACGAGAAGTCCCCAAGATATAGGAAGCCGTAACCCCCGATAAAGCAGCGGGAAAGACCACTTTTAGAGCAGTTTGTAAACGGGTTGCTCCTGTTGCTGCCGAACCTTCTCGCAATTCAAGGGGAACTGATCGCATAGCATCTTCACTAATCGAGCTAATCAAAGGCATAATCATTAGCCCCATAACCAAGCCTGCACTCAGCATATTGAAGCCTGGCAAATCAGGATAAATTTTCTGCAAGAGAGGTGTGACAAAAAGGAGTGCGAAATAACCATAAATAACTGTAGGAATAGCCGCTAGCAATTCCAAACAGGGTTTAACAGTTTCTTTTAAACGGGGATTCGCAAATTCACTCAGATAAATAGCTGCGATCGTTCCCAAAGGAATGGCCACAACTAAAGCAACGGAAGACGTTACCAAGGTTCCCGACAACAAAGGTAAGATGCCGTAACGAGGACCAGTAAATAGGGGAGTCCATTCCGTTGCAGTCAAAAATTCCTTGATAGAAACTTTCTGAAAAAAACCCACCGACTCCTGCACTAATATCTCTAAAATTGCGATGGTGGTTGCCACAGAAGAAAAAGCCGCTAGAAATAAAACCACAGCGATCGCTCTTTCTCGGATCACGCGACTCAACTTAGGAGAAAAAGCAACAGTTCTATTATTCGGTGAGTTTTTTTGAGTCATAGTAATGATTTATAGACAAAAATTGATCCACTCAAAAATTGACTATTTTGCCTCCATTTGTAGCAACTCATCAATGGTGACACCTACATCACTTTTACCAACAAAAACACTACCGAGTTTAGGTTTTTGGAAGTGACTTAACGCAGTTTTGTAAGCCTTAGGGGGAAGGGGAATATATTTCACTGATTGAGCCGCTTTTGCACCATTAGCAAGATAATATTCTACAAATTGTTTAACTTCAGGGCGTTGGGCCGCTTTAGAATTGACATAGATAAAGATAGGCCTTGCCAGAGGCTGATATTTCCCATTTTCTACTGTTTGACGAGACGGCATAACCCCATTAATGGGTACAGCTTTTAATTTGGATTTATTGGCATCATAGTAGGCATAACCAAAATAAGCTAAGGCATTTTTATCACGGGATACCCCCTGCACCAAAACATTATCATCTTCGCTGGGAGTGAAATCAGTGCGGCTGGCTTTTGATTTACCGTTAATCGCTTCTGTGAAGTAATCAAAGGTTCCTGAGTCTGCACCAGGCCCATAAAGTTTTAAGGGTGCAGTTGGAAAACCAGAACGAACCTGATTCCAATTAGTGATTTTTCCTTTTGCTTCTGGCTCCCACATTTTTTTCAGTTCAGCTGTCGTTAAATTGTTTGCCCAAGTATTACCTTTATTAACAACAACTGTTAGCGCATCATAGGCAACGGGAAGCTCAATGAAACTAATGCCCGCTTTTTTGCACTGTTCTATTTCAGAAGCTTTAATGGGACGAGAAGCATTAGAAATATCTATATCACCAGCGCAAAATTTCTTAAACCCGCCGCCTGTTCCTGAAACACCGACTGTAACGCGAGTTGCTCCTTTTTTAGCTTTTTGAAAGTCTTCGGCGATCGCTTCGGTAATGGGATAAACGGTGCTAGAGCCATCAACTTTGACGGTGGGGACACCCTGGGACTGGACTGAGGAGACGGTTAGGGTGACAGTTGCCGCAACCGAAGCCAATGTACCTGCTAAAAACAAGGGATTTCGGATAAAACTAGAAATATTTTGAATAATCATAAGCTTAGTTGTTTTTAAATAGAAGGGCTAACGCAATTGTCCCACAGAAGCAGAATCATTTGGGTTAACAAAAAGTTATTTTTTGGTTAAAATTAAGGTTTATTTTTTGGATTTTTTGGGAGCTAATCTCTTGTCCAGCAAGTTTTACAATGATTAAATGTTACCATTAATTAATTATTTAGGTTTCTATGAATTTTTTCAGAATTTGGGCGATCGCCGCTAATGGATTTCGGGAAGTAATTCGCGATCGCATTTTGTATGTTATCGGTTTCTTTGCGATTTTTTTGGCTTTAGCATTGAGATTATTACCTGAAATTTCTGTCGGAGCCGATGGAAAAATTTTTCTAGATTTAGGATTGGCGGCTACTTCTTTGTTCGGCGCGATTGTTGCAATTTTTGTGGGAACAGGTTTAATTAATAAAGAAATTGAAAAGAAAACTGTCTTAGTTCTGATTCCTAAACCGATTAGTCGTACCGAATTTATTGTTGGTAAACATTTAGGATTATCAGCAGTTTTGGCAGTGATGATTGGAGCCATGACAGCTATTTTTTTAGTAATGTTATCTTGGGCAAAAATTCCTTTTTCTTTGACTGGTATTCTTTTATCCCAAGCTTTTTTATTATTAGAATTAGCTCTGTTGACGGCTGTTGCCATTCTCTTTGGCGTTTTTACCAGTTCAATTTTAGCTACTTTATTTAGTTTTGGCGTTTATTTTATGGGTCACATTAGTAAGGACTTATTAAAATTAGGAGAAATTACCAAAAATAGTAATATTGAAGCTCTCACAAAATCCCTATATTTAGTATTACCAAATCTAGAAAGATTTAATCTAAAAAATGATGCTGTTTATGGATTAGTTCCTCCTAGCTTGGAATTATTTAGCACCTTATTATATGGAATTCTTTATATTATTCTTTTGTTAACTATTGCTAATTTAATCTTTTCTCGCCGACAGTTTTGATTAACTTTAATTAATATTAATTAAGGGTGCAGGTACAATAATATAACCCGATTCGCGATCGCCTAAAACCCAATTTTGTTCTATCCCCCAATACCACCAATAAGCCCCAATATAAGCACAAACAAGACTATCTAGCTGATCTTCAACGGCTTTTAATTGTTTGCCAGTGACAGAAATCGGTAGAGACAAAATAGATAAATTAATTAAATTTAGAGCAGGTGTTAAAAAAGGTAATATCGTTTGAATGTAATATTGTAATTTTTGTAATTCTGCTTTTTTCTCAGCTAGTTTACCCTTTTTATATTTTAAAATTCTGGATAGCTGAAATAAATGAATCATCGCAGGATGGGGAAAAATCTCGATTTGGTAACGTCCTAGCTGTCGCGGAATGATATTTGGGGCATGATTAAAGCCTCTGGTTTCCAAATTTTTGCCAAATTCTATGGTTCTCTCAGCAAAAGGACGACCTAGATTGGCAGGATAACAGCCCGCGTGATAACGACCAAAATGTTTGTGGGTTAGGCGATCGGGTAAACGAGTTCCTGTTGCATTGGGAATTAGAGTGGGCGCATCAACGGCGATCATTGCTCCTTCATCGGGGCCGACATAAAGTTCAATCCAATCTAAAATTTCTGTTAAAGAAAGTCTGCGGGTAATATCAATAACTTTAAGTAATGAATTTTCCCATTGCAAACAACACAATCCACTTTCTCCAGTCTGCCAACCTAAATCTACCCCGATAAATTTCACAATTTAATCAATATTTTTGCTGAATAATTAGCCGTCAATCAGAGAAGATAACAGTTGTGTAGGTTAATATTAAGCTTTTTTTGTTGATAAAACTAAATCAATCCTTTAACAACTAATTTTTAATTATCCCAACATTTAAATTGTTATTTGATTGAAGCGGCAAATATAATCTTTTCTAGCTTTTTTTTCGTGAATTGTCAAAATAAAATTGAACAACGGTATTGATTGTTTAGCTTTTCCTGATTATGGGATGATTAATAAACATCTCTAATTTATCTTTAAGAAGGAAAATCAATATGGCTGAAATTCAATTTTCTCGTGGTGTAAAAGAAGACGTTATTCCTGAAGTTCGTCTAACGCGATCGCCGAGTGGACAGAATGGAACAGCTCGATTTCATTTTGATGCACCGACAATTTTATCCAAAGAAAGTAATGTTGAGATTACGGGAATGTATTTGGTTGATGAAGAAGGGGAAATTGTAACACGAGAAGTCAAGGCAAAATTTGTCAACGGTCGGCCAACTTCTGTTGAAGCCGTTTTAATCTTGAATTCTCAACTGGAATGGGATCGTTTTATGCGCTTTATGGAAAGCTTTGGCAAAGAAAACGGACTAGGTTTTACCCAAACAGAAAAAGAATAGTCAAGACATTATAAATTTAAAAAAATAAAAATATTCCCCTTTTTTCAGCATAATTTGGGGAATTACTCTTCCTTTTTCTGAAGATTGCCGACTTTTACCCAACCTTCTTGTCCTCCTTGGGGCGATCGCACTTTTGCCCAACTGCCATCCGCACTGGTTTCCAAAACAATCAAATCAGAATTATAATCAACTCCGCCCACTCGCTCCGACTCTTTACTCGGATTAGAACGTAAACTAAGTCCGCCCGACCAAATAACTTTAGCTTTATAGGCTCCTTTTGGTAACTCTTCAGGTTT
>JANNLO010000180.1:0-1588 GCA_031396835.1 Snowella sp. SOY_38_metabat_116 | reverse complement strand
GGGGAATTTCTCAGGAAAAACTGCCTTTATATCTGGGTTTCTTTGAGTTTGTCCATAATTCAAAAAAGCGTGGCAAAGCCTTGTTGAGTTCTTTGTTACAAAATCTACTTGCTTAACTCCCCGAAACACCTATTGAGCCATCTTTTTAACATCGCACCCAGATAAACCTTTTCTAGTCTCAAGATATGTTTTATTCATCAGATCCAGACAATAATTTCAAATCCATCTGCAACTGTTGCTATTGAACATCTGAGTATAATCTGACTTTGAATACTTTTAACATCTTAGGGTGAAATCAATTTACTATCTTAAATGCAAAAAGAGGACTCTCGCTCTTAGCCGATAGGTTTAACGGTGAGACGAATTTTTACCAACTAATTAAACTGAGCGAAGCGAATCCATTTTGGTAAACGCTTAATTTTGACACTCCCTACGGCTAAAGCCGAGGGATTCTTACGAATCCAAAACTGAACCATAATGGCATAGTCAAAAATGCCTCTACTGACTTGTACTCACTGATTTACACCATGAGACTTGTCGCTACTTTGTTTAATCGTTTTCCGAGTCCATCACTAAGCCGAAAGGTGTGGTACACTCAGTTTTGTGCATTATTTGCCATTGACTATCAACTGCCGTAGCGAACTACCGTTTAGAGTTTAGCCAATATCACACTGTCCTAGAAAACTTCATCGTGTAGATGGTTATTCTTACTTACTTCTTGAATATAGCACAAAAATGTTCAATTTCTTCAAGGTGGCTAAAGCCACCACCATGTTCATCCCCATAGCTAAAGCTAGGGGCTTTCCACTCGCTTTTTGGTAATTACGGATGACTTCTGTGAGCGTATAGCCCTTTGAATGAACAAAAGATTTCAATCTTTTCCACTCCTCATCTGAGAGGCGAACCCGTAAAATTTTATCCTTTGCCATTGTAGTCTTTTAAACGCTACGCTTATTCTAACAGTAACCAGTAATGTGGGCTAATAAAAAACAAAACTCAGTACCTAGAAAACAAAATAGCAAAAGCATAAGGTTGTTGACTCGTAAATCCTAGTTAACGTAAAGCTTTTAAGGAAAAATGCGACCTAGATACTAGCGTTCGGGCAAGAACGTAGCTTGGGGAAGAAACCAAGTTTAAAATGCTTGGGTCGCTGAACCCCTGACGCGGACATCGAGAGTAATCTTGGGGTCTAGTTAAGAGGCAATCTGAAAGAGGCAAGAATCCCCTGTCATAATCTTTGATTTAACGGCGGGAGTGTCAAAAACAGAATAACCTAGATTTCTCAATGCTTCCTTCTCTCGTCGACTGCGTTGGTCAAGGAACTATCGTCAACTCACGCGCATTCATCTCATAATTTCTTTTTAGATAAGTAAGAGGCTTCTGCTGTTTAAGCTAAAAACTTTATTTTTTTCATAAAGCTCACAAACAATAGAGATTTTACTGATCAGCATAACCTTTTTCTCTTAGTCCATCAATCATTCAAAATATAAAATGTGCTATGATTCAGTTCTGTCATTTTGGCGGGATGTGGCGCAGCTTGGTAGCGCACTTCGTTCGGGACGAAGGGGCCGCAGGTTCAAATCCTGTC
>JANNLO010000067.1:0-10098 GCA_031396835.1 Snowella sp. SOY_38_metabat_116 | reverse complement strand
AATTTTTTATCCCAGTTATTATTAGTAAAGAGGCTTGAATTACTTAACTTCATTGGCAGGAAACATGGCGACTTTACCTTTTTTTACACCTACTACAACATCATAAGTTGCACAGTAGGAAAAGGTAATATCATTGGCTTTGTTATAAAGATTAACAACCATTCCTGCACCACCTGGTTGAACGCCTAAGGGTAATAAATCACCATAGAAAAATCTTCGTAACTGATCGCCGCCACCAATTTGACCCTTATTTTTAGTCACTGCCTGAATTTTTTCCTGAGACGAAGTTGGGGGGGCCGCGATCGCCGACTGTTGGAATTGGGGCAAGAAACTATGAATAGCGACATCTCCTACACTGATGACACTAGCAAGGGCAAGGGGCGCGAGCAAAGGACTGAGAAATTTTAGTTTTAACATTTGGATTTTTTGGGGTGAAAATAGTTGATGCAATCATCATTACTTATTTCCTTTTTTTTGAGAAGCGGGCAAAATAGAATATGCTATATGCCATTTTGGAATAGGTGCAGTTATGGATCGAATTACCTGTATGCAGAGTTTTGTTCGGGTGATCGAAATGAATAGTTTTTCTGCCGTCGCGCGGGAACAACAAACAACCCAACCTACTATTAGTAAGCAAATTTCTGCTCTAGAAAAATATTTGGGAGTTCAGTTAATAACTCGTTCTACCACGAATTTAAGTTTAACGGAGGAGGGAAAAAAATACTACCAATACTGTCAGCAAATTTTGGAAATATGTAGTGAAGCAGAGGCAAATTTAACGGGCAAAGAGCGGGCAACAGGAATTTTAAAATTAGGCTGTCCTGTTCTTTTTGGACAAATGCAAATTGTTCCCCGTTTAAATGCTTTTATGACTCGTTATCCTGATGTAAAAGTTGATTTAATGATGGCAGATCATTTTGTGGATATTGTCGAAGAAGGTTTAGATCTTTTGATTCGGATTGGTAATCGCCAGGATACTTCTCTTATTAGCGATCGCATCGGTACAACTCGCCGAGTCACAGTAGCAACTAATGAATATTTTGAAAAAATGGGTGAACCGCAAACTCCAGAAGACTTATTACATCACCATTGTATTGTTTATACTCGTTTAGCAACCGTTAATGAGTGGCATTTTCAAGGAAGCGAAGGATTAATTAAAGTTCGGGTATTCGGCAATTTTCAGACAAATAGTTCTGTAGCAATTCGAGCGGCAGTTTTAGGAGGTTTAGGAATTGCGATCGCGCCTGTTTGGATGTTTGGAGATGAGATTTATCGGGGTGATCTTAAAGTTGTCTTACAAGACTATCAACCCATACCTTTTCCCATTCATTCTGTCTATCGTCGTAGTCGTTTTTATCCCGCAAAAATAAGTTGTTTTATTAATTTTTTAAGGTCAGAATTTAAACTTGATCCTTGGGTTTCTGATTATGGTGCGATCGCAATTTCTTCTAATGATTAGGGATGAAAATATTGATAAATTTCTTGAGCTAAATGATCACCAATTCCTTCTACTTTTTTTAACTGTTCTAAGGTGGCTTCTCGAATATAATCCAAAGAACGAAAATGGGCTAATAATTGTTTTTGTCGCTGAAACCCCAAGCCTGGAATTTCTTCTAAACGCGATCGCCGACTATTAGTTAAACGTTGTTGACGATGAAAAGTAACCGCAAAACGGTGGGCTTCATCTCGCACTCTTCTTAAAAGTTGTACACCAGATTGTTCGGAATCTGTTGCTAAAGGTTTAGTTTCCCCTGGGAGAAAAATTTCTTCTCGTTGTTTAGCTAAACTCACTACTGTTAATTGAGTCAACAAATCCATTTCTTTTAAAATTGCAACAACCGAAGATAATTGACCTTTACCACCATCAATCATAATTAAATCAGGAAAATCAGCTGAATTTTGCATTTTAAGTCCCGCATGATCCCGAAAACGCCGATCAATAACCTCCGCTAAACTCGCAAAATCATCGGAATGACCAATCGTAACTTCAGGATTTTTGATTTTGTAATGACGATAATGTTGTTTAGCTGGAACACCGTTAATAAAAACAACTTGGGACGCAACCGCATTTGAGCCTTGAATATGGGAAATATCGTAGCCTTCAATCCTTTTTGGTAATTGGGACAAATTTAGAATTTCAGTTAAATCGTTTAATGCTTCCAAATCTCGTTCAGCTAACCGTTGAGTTCGTTCCAATTCATAGCGAGCATTGCGTTCCACCATCTCAATTAATTCAGCTTTGCTTTGCTTTTGAGGAATGACAAAATTAACTTTTCTACCCTTACGTTCCGTTAACCATTCTGTTAATACTTCCTCATTTGGTAAGGCATATTGCAATAAAATTTCATTGGGAATTTCAACAGATTCAACTTGACTGTAATGTTCCTCTAAAACTCGTTGTAAAATAGCACCAGGTTGGGCAGATTGACTATCAGCAAAAAATCCTAAACGACCGACTAATCGACCTGCGCGAATTTGGAATAATTGAATCGCACAATGATTTCCCTCACTTGCCAACGCGATCGCATCTCTAGAAATTGTGTCATCAGCTAAAGCAACTTTTTGATCCGCATTTAAACTATTTAATGCAACTAATTGATCCCGAATCAAAGCCGCTTTTTCAAACTGTAATTCTTCGGCAGATTTTTCCATTTGTTGTTGTAATCTAATCGCTAATTCTTGAGATCTTCCTTGGAAAATCATGGCAACTTTTTGAAGAATTTGACGATAATCTTCAGGCGTAATTAAAGTCTGACAAACCCCAGGACAACGCCCAATATCATAATTTAAACAAGGTCGGTCTTTAAACAATGGTTTAGGACGCTGACGTAGGGGAAAAATTTGTTGAATTAGTTGCAAAGTTTGTCGCAATAAACGACTGTCAACATAGGGGCCATAATAGCGGTCTTTTGCATTCCCCAAACGCCGTTTTCGAGTTATAAAAAGACGGGGATATTGCTCTGACCAAGTAATACAAACGTAGGGATATTTCTTATCATCTTTAAGCAGAATATTAAAGTGGGGTTGGTGTTGCTTAATTAAATTTGCTTCTAATGCCAAAGCTTCCGATTCTGTATCGGTGACAATAAATTCAATTTCCGCGACCTGTTTCACCATCAAAGCAATCCGAGAGTTATGGGAAGGCGATCCCCGAAAATAGGAACGAACTCTGGTTCTTAATTTTTTAGCTTTCCCAATATAAAGAATATCGCCCGTTTTATCACGCATGAAATATACGCCCGCATCAGTCGGAATTTCCTTGAGGCGACTTTCTAAGCGATCGCTATCTTGAGTTAAAGGTAGTAAGAGAATTGTCTCTGGCATAGTCGTTAATATCGTGTATTTCTCAATTTCTCTAACTCATCATCTCTAATCAAAATTGGTAATAGTTTAGAAACTATATAAATTGGATAATTGTTGATATTCTTCAATAGTTATTTTACGTTTATTTTGCAAAACAGATAGAATCGTTTCTTCGGTATCAAAAACGACAAGAAAATCCTGAATTTTTACGTTGTAATCCTGCATTAATGATTCTAAAAGTTCTCCATTTTCCAACCTTGGCATTGGTTCAAACTTTTGTTCATAATCATAAACGAGCATTCCTAACACTCTTAGATAATGTCGATCATCTTGGGTCAAATGTTTTTTATCTAAAATAGTATTAATACGTTGTTGTATGTTTTCCCATTCATTGTCATTAGTAATAGGACGGGGGGGAAACTCTATTACTAAGTTGAGATAATAATCATTAGAATTTTGCCATACCATAACAACAGACCTGTTTTGGCGGTTGAATGTTTTTCCCAATATTCCAGCAGGTTTTTTTGACTAATAACACGCATAAACCTACGATAACATTTTCCAAAACGATTACTTTTCGTACTACATAGGAGCTAGATTTGTGAGGTTTTTTAACAAATAGTTAACCTCGTTCAAATTCTAAATCTTCTTCTATTGTGCCAGTGTGAACGGTTTTTACCCATTTCAGGCGTTTAGGACGAATGGCCATGCGAGTGGTGACAAAGGGCATAATTATCAACCAGTGAACCATGTAAAGCGTTCCCCGCAGAGATTGACCTAAATAGTTGAAAAATTGGGAAATACTGAATTTTTCTGGAGCTTGCAGACGACGTAAACCTTTATACATCCCAAAGCCAGAGAGGGAAAGGGCAACTCCTGTTAATGGGGTCAACATGGGCAAATGATGACGCGCGATCGCCATAAACAAATCGGGAATTGCGGCTGTGGGCAGAACATATTGCATTAACCAAAAAGCGACCAGATCAACCTTTTTACTAAATCCCAAGGGTTCGGAAATGATAAATCGCCAATAATCCAAATAACGTTGATAGCCACCTTCAGCCCAACGGTTACGCTGATGCCAAAGCGCGATCGCGGATGTTACGCCTTCTTCTTCGACGGGAGGATTAACTAAAATCCCAATTTTCCAATTATCTAAATGGAGACGAATCGTTAAATCTAGGTCATCGGTAATCGTTTGTTCATTCCAACCGCCACAACTATTCAAAGCTTGCTTAGAAACAAATTGTCCATTTCCCCGTAATTCTCCCAAACCACCTGTAACGATGCGTTGTTGTTGAAAATAAGCATCTAAGGCCATTTCTACTGCTTGACCTTTTGTCCAGAAATTTACATCGGGATTGGCGATCGCCTTACGAACCTGAACTGCTCCCATTCGTTCTTGTTGAAATAGAGGAACCACTCGCTGCAATAAATCCTGGGGAATGAGGGCATCTGCATCAAAAACTCCAATAATATCGCCTTTTGCTAAAGCCAAAACTTCATTTAATGCTCCTGATTTACCGCCGCCCGCTCCATTGGGACGATGAATCACATTTAATTGCTCATATTGCGCCGCTAATTTGTCTAAAATTGCAGGAGTTTTATCCGTACTATAATCATCAATAATCCAGATATCTAACTTATCTACGGGATAATCCAGGGAACATAGTTGATTAACGAGATTTTGAATAACTACTTGTTCATTTTTCGCCGCAACTAATAAAGAAACCGAGGTCGCATTGCTTAATTCATTTTCAGTCAGGGATTCAGGTTCGGGTTCAGGTTTAGCAACAATTAAACGAATCGTCTGCAATGCCAACAAAACAGAAAAAGCAATAATCGCCCAAATGCCCCAACTTACGAGATGGAGAAAAATCACGATTCCCCAAATAGACATTAAAACAAAAGCTGCTTTTTTTCTACGCCCCTCGACTCCTCGAAAAAAATCACTTCTAAATTCTTCTTCTTCTGCTTCAGGATCATTCCACTCCGACAACAAAGAACTCAGGGGATCAAAAATTGGCTCATTATCATCTTCTTTCCAAGACTCTTGGGGCATAGGTCGCTATTATAATTTAATGTGAGAGGGTTGATGATTAAGAAATAATATTTGGGGATCATCAACTATAGGATTTATTCTAACCAAAATTGTTAACTTTTTTGACGATATTGATTAAAATCTTGAACGACACCAACTCTTTTCTCTGGGATAAATTCTTCTATAACTGTCATTTCTTATCTTTTTTGAAGGATAGAGAATGGTCTAGATTTTCTTCAAATTAAAAATTAATTAATAGCTAATAATGCTCTGATATGGTAAGTCATTTTGTTTTATTGTTCGCGATCGCGCTTTTGTCTGTGGTTTGGGTAGAAATTATTCGAGATAGTTATCATGCCCTAGCCCATGTCTGGCAACCGTTATATAAACTTCATGGCTGGCATCATCGAGTTTTTCGCCCTGATCTGTCGGTTATTAATGCAGAAATTTACCGCAAAGCTCATTGGTATAATGATGTGCCAGAAGCTTTGGTAATGCTACTTTTTAGTTTTTTACCTGCAATTATTCTCTTAGTTTGGGGTTTTTCTGATGCTTGGGTAACTGGTTTGGGATCGCTTTATACTTTTAGTTTTTTGGTGACGGCGATCGCTAGAGGGGCAGGTGTTCCCAATGCAGATGAATTAACAGATTTAACCCATCGTCAGGGCGCGTTTACTGAAGTTCCTGCTAACTGGATGGTCAACCGAACTTATCATTGGCGACATCATTTTGATGATCAAAAAGCCTATTATTGTGGCACATTAACCTTGGTAGATAAAATTTTGGGAACAGCACTTTCATTAAAAGGAAAAACTATTGCCGTGACTGGTGCATCTGGAACATTTGGTCAGGCACTTTTGAAATATTTATATCTCAACGAAGCCAAGGCGATCGCATTAACATCCCAAGCTAATTCTGTAAGTATTGAAATCAAGGGAAAAGTCATTCCTATTAAAACTTTAACTTGGCAAATTGGCAACGAAGATAATTTAAAAGATTTATTAGAAACAGTTGATATTTTAGTGATTAATCACGGCGTAAATGTTCACAATCAACGCTCAGAAGATGCGATTAATCAAGCCTATGAAGTCAATACTTTTTCGGGTTTACGATTGATGGAATTATTTTTAAAAACAGTCAAAACCAATAAACAAATTGCAACTAAAGAAGTTTGGATTAATACTTCAGAAGCAGAAGTCAATCCCGCTTTTAGTCCTTTATACGAATTAAGTAAACGTGCCTTGGGTGATTTAATTACGCTTCGCCGATTAGATTCGCCCTGTGTTATTCGTAAAATCATTCTTGGCCCTTTTAAAAGTAATTTGAATCCTGTGGGAATTATGTCGGCAGATTGGATAGCGAAACAAGTTATTAAGGCTGCAAAAAGTGACAATCGTAATATTATTGTGACAATCAATCCTTTAACCTTTATTGTTTTTCCGATTAAAGAATTTTTTGTTTCTTGGTATTTTCGTTTATTTACTAAGGGAAATTAAAGATTTTAGAAGTTCATGAGACTCAAACATTTAAGTGTGAAAACTTTTTTGAGGGCTTGATTTTTAATATAAATTTTTAAAGTTAGAGAAAACTAAAACTTTCTATACTAACAATTTGATGGATAAAATTTATTGACTTAATTTGAGATTTTTTAGCATTTAAAACTACCAAATTAAGATTACAGTTTTTGATTATTACCGTAGTTTCAAAAAAATTGTATAACAAGCTTAACTTAATTGATCAATTAGTTTAATAACTCTCTCTTTAACTTGATCTCGAACTCGTTTAAAAGTATCAATTGATTCACCTTCAGGATCATCTAATTGCCAATCTTCAAAAACTTCTCGTAAAACCCAAGCTTCGGGTAAATTTACGCCACAACCACAAAGAGAAATAACCGCATCATAATCTTCTGGATTAAATTCATTTAAAGCTTTTGAATTTTGTTGGCTAATATCAATCCCAATTTCTTCCATGACTTGAACAGAGACTGGATCAACCGTTGAAGCTGCTAATCCTGAACTGGAAACTACAATTTTTCCTGCACCAAATTTGTTCGCGAATCCTTCAGCCATTTGGGAACGACGAGAATTTTTTTTACAGACAAACATTACTTTTTTCATGATTTTTTACGCAGGTAAGGTTAACTTTTTGAAGTTGGAATAATCGAAATTTGATGACTAATTTTTAACAAAAACTTTATAGTGATTTTTCTTTTCTTTCACTATAACGATCCGTTAAATAATCAACTTGATCTCGCAATAAAAGTGTAAATTTATAGAGTTCTTCCATAACATCTACCACGCGATCGCGGTAAGCCGAGTCTTTCATCGTGCCGTCTTCATTAAACTCTTGATAAGCTTTAGCAACAGAAGATTGATTGGGAATAACAAACATCCGCATCCAACGTCCCAAAATTCGCAAGGTATTCACGGCATTAAACGATTGAGAACCGCCGCTAACTTGCATTACCGCTAAAGTTCTGCCTTGAGTTGGTCGAATTGAGCCGATCGTCAGAGGAATCCAATCAATTTGGTTTTTCAGAATGCCGCTAATATTGCCGTGTAATTCAGGTGATGACCAAACTTGACCTTCTGACCACTGACTTAATTCCCGTAATTCCTGCACTTTTGGGTGAGTATCGGGAACGCTGCCGTAAATCGGCAATTCTAAGGGATCGAAAAAGCGAGTTTCTGCCCCAAATCCTTCAATAATACGGGCGGCTTCCTGGGCGACTAAATGACTATAGGAACGCGATCGCAAAGAACCATATAAAAATAGAATCTTCGGGGGATGAGTTGAGGTTATTATGACCATTGTTCTTTATCCTGAAAATCTCGAAAATCATTAGATAAAACCCGATAAACGATGACGGCTAATTGTGCTCCGAAAATTGGCGCGATCCAGTAAATCCAATGAGCTTCCCAGATTCCACTAACCAGGGCAGGCCCCAAAGATCGAGCGGGATTCATGCTTGCTCCCGTAATTGGCCCCATAAAAGCTGCTTCAAGAGCAACAGTCAAGCCGATCGCAATTCCAGCGAAACCCACTGGTGCGCGTCGGTCTAAACCTGAGCCTAAGATTACTAGCATGAGAATAAAAGTAATAATTATCTCTAAAATAAAAGATTGCGACCAATTTCCCTTTAAAGGAACAGTTGCACCTAAATTACTGATTCTTCCCAAAGTCATTAAAAGGATCACTGAAGCCGCGATCGCCCCTGAGCATTGGGCCAAAATATAAGGAAGAACCCGATGTTTTGGAAAAAAACCGCTAGACCAGAAAGCAAGAGTCACAGCAGGATTAAAATGAGCCTGACTAATATGTCCTAATCCGTAGATTAAAGCGGCAACAACTGCCCCAAAAATAAAACTAATTCCTAAATGAGTAATCACGCCCCCACTAATTTCGTTCACCATGATTGCTCCTGTTCCCGTAAAAATCAAGATGAAAGTTCCAAGGGCTTCTGCTAAGGTTTCTCGAAAATATTGTCTAAAAACCTGGGGAAGTTTTGGAGGCATCTTTAGAATAAGTGGATAAAATAACAGAGCTTTCTTTTATTATTATTTCAAAAAAAATTGATTTGTCAAGAAAAAAATATCCAAAAGATCAACCCATTACTCTGAATCTGAACAAAGACGAGCAGGTAAAATTGAGCTAAATCGACGATATTCAGCTATATATTCTTCTATTGCAAGAAATTGAGACAGGTTGAGACTGTAATAAATCCAGCGTCCCTGTTGACGTGAACGAACTAAACCAGCTTCTTTTAGCGTTTTTAGGTGAAAAGATAACTTAGATTGGGAGGTTTGTAGCTGTTCACACAACTCGCACACGCATAATTCTTGCGATCGCAGTAACTCTATCACCTTAATGCGTAGGGGATCAGACAGGGCATGGAAACTAGCCGCAATTTCGACTGACAAATCGGAGACAGTGACTTTCATCAAATAAAGTTGAAATATTAAGAAGAAACTTAGTCATACTTTAACCGATTTTTTCGCCAAGTATTATTCTTATTGACAACGACGGTAAGGGCATCAAAAGCAACGGGCAGACGGTTAGCCTTCACCCGTCTGGACGTTGGCATATCTCGATTAGATTCGATGATCCAACGATTCAGCCCTTGCCTGTTACCGACAATACGGTAGGAATTGACTTGGGAATAATCAAGCCTGATTGCTACCAGTAATGATGGCAAGATAGCTAATCCTAAACATTTCAAAAAGTATTTCCAACGCTTGAAGAAAGCTCAAAAGAATCTGGCTCGTAAACAGAAAGGTTCCAAAAATGGAGAGAAAGCAAGAATTAAGGTCGCTAAAATTCACCTTAAAATCGCTGATTCTCGAAAAGATTTCTTGCACAAAATTACGACTCAATTGGTACGCGAAAATCAAACAATTGGTGTTGAGTCGTTGGCGGTTAAGAATATGGTCAAAAATCACAAACTCGCCTTGGCTATTTCTGATAGCGGGTGGAGTGAGTTGACCCGACAACTGGACTACAAATGTTGTTGGTACGGAAGGAATCTGGTCGTTATTAACCGATGGTTTCCCCAGTTCTAAACGATGTAGTTCTTGTGGGCATATTGTCGATAAAATGCCTCTTAATATTCGCGAATGGACTTGTCCTAAATGTAGTTCTCACCATGACAGGGACGTTAACGCGAGTAAAAATATTTTGGCGGCAGGGCTTGCCGTGTCAGTCTGTGGAGCGACCGTAAGACCCGAACAGAGTAAATCTGTTAAGGCTGGTGC
>JANNLO010000066.1:0-1542 GCA_031396835.1 Snowella sp. SOY_38_metabat_116 | reverse complement strand
TTCGTCCCTGTTTCCAATAGGTGACAAATTCTCCCCTGGCACAGCGAAACCCTTGACCAAGTTGTCGGAGTTCTGGGGTTAATAACTCAATATTGATTTGGGAGAAATCAACTCCATCGAATTTACCAGAACTAGCCATGCTTCTGTGCTTTTCGACGACGAGCAGCAATACATTTTGCAAGAGCAAGCATCCGATCATTGACAATTGCCCCACCAGAGTCGATCGCTTCTAGAAGTTTCTTAGCCGCAAGCCCTGAGACGGGTTTAGATTGGGTATGGAGAGGATATTTCATGACAAGGCGTAATTTCTACATATTCATCATAGCATTTAAAAAGACCAGATCGAATTTGAAATAGCGATCGCCCAAAGAGAAAAAAACTGGTTTCTAGGAGTGCGATCGCAATCTCCTCAAATTTTTTAAAGAACGCGATCGCCTATAAATTTCTGGACTTTGCGATTGCCGATAACCTTCTGGAACTCCACAACGAAGCCAACTTTTTTGCTTGGATAATGTCGGTCTAGTTAGGTGGCGGCTAACTTGGGGCAATGTTTTGCCATAACTCGGCTGCAATAAATCTCGATAGATGCCCCACATTCGTTGTCGCAATTACAATATCTGGAACTCCAAGAGTTATAGCTTGTGCCACCAAAATCATATCACCGTCAATCGTTTTATCACCTGCTGTTGGTTGCCCTTGAGTTCCGAGCTTCTGCCCAAAGTTTTGCAGCTTGGCGCATGGCAGCCGTTGTAATGGGGAAATACTCAATCAACTTGCCTAACTCATCTAGACGAGCCATACCTTTTGTCTTGTTTGCTCGCAATAATTCGCGGCGAACCTCATAATCAGCAATTTCTGGAATTATAGTACGACTACCTGATGTGATGTGAGTTTGAAGCCAATGGGCGCAAGCTTCACTTTCAGTAGACAACTTTGGATTGGTGATTAGACCAAGTGGCCCTGAATCCAATATTATGATTCTGCTCACCAAGTTATCCCCTTCATCTCAACTGGGAACAATTTACGCTCAGAAAAACGATCTTCATCCAAGGCATGGATTAAGTATTGACCTGTTTCTTGTTGTTCATTATTGTCTTCGTCATCTATCCAAGACTGAATTAGGTTAACTGCCTTAGTTTGTTTTTGCTTTAAAAGAATAAAGCTCGTTAAAAGTTGTAATGTAACAGATTCAATTGAAATCCCTTTTTGATTGGCTTCCTGTAAAAGATATTGCTCAACTTCTGAGGGTAGGTTAAGGGTTAGAGTCATGGATTCTCTTGAGCTTGGGTTGGGTCTGTTTTTCAATATTCTAACATTCGGATTTTGCTAACGATTATTTAAACAAAAAAGAGGCGCGTTACATTGCATTAACGCACCCTACAAGATCGGCGATCGCACTAAGTAGGGCTTGCTGAAAAAGTCAAAAAACAGGGAGAGGGGATTAATTTATGAATCTAAGGAGAGTAAAACATAACTTTTAAATATTTTATCAAAACGAAGCATAAGCTGAGCTAATAAGATGACAGAGAAATAACCTTTTCT
>JANNLO010000068.1:0-3233 GCA_031396835.1 Snowella sp. SOY_38_metabat_116 | reverse complement strand
CTTCCTTTTTAATTTCAATGGGATTCATTTGGATTTTAGCTAAGATCCAAATCCGCTTTCCTCGCTTCAAACTTCCTGCTGCCTCTAAGCTAACATCCCCTTCATGGAGTAAGATATCAAACCATTTAAACGCTTCACTGTTTTGTAAAGGATGATAGCCATTAGAAACTACTCCTAACAGTTGTCTGTCCCAATCTCGGATTAGAGATTTATGCGTTGGAATTTTAACTAATCCATCCTTTTCTATCCGATACAAGGGTTCTTCTTCTACGAGCCAATCTAATCCTGCTTCAATGATGGCTTGTTCCGTTGTCGGTGGGTTATTGAGTAATTTACCGAGTCGATGCCATGCAGGTTGATTCACAAAGAATCCTGATTCAAATTCGTGCGCCATAGCAAAATTTCTCCAAACTTAACGTTTTTGTCCTTTGCTATTGGCGTTAGCCACATTCTTTAATTACAGGTAATAGACTACCAAATTATCCCTTTAACAGCGTGGTACGCTTCTTTTGAGATACACAAAATAGGGATTATTGTAACGAACCATTGCTGTTGGCAGTTGGGGAAGAATTTTACGGATTTCTTGACCACAAGCGATAAAACCTGACTCCTCAGCCAATTGTGCTGCTTTCAAATGATCCGCCATACCCTGATCGAATAACGTTTGAGCCTCTTGCTTGGTCGTCTGATAGTCATCGGTAAAACGGGGATTACTCCGCATTTTTAACCTTAGAGATCTCACCTTGCTATTGATGCTGGTAAACTGGTTCAAATAATTGGCTCCTCTTCCCCAATAAGCACTGGCTAAAATAGATTTTCTTGGTGATTGGGCAATAATTTGATTATAAAAGCCCAGTGATTCTTTGTATTTTCCTGATAATGCTTTTCTTTCTGCCGCAGATAGTAGTTCTGATATTGTTTCAGGGGTTTTTTGATAACTCGGTGGAGCCGTTAGCATTCCAAAAATAACTAACCAAATAACTGTTGAAAAAGGCATTGAGGCCATTTGTAGAGACTGAAAAACTGCTACCCAGCTTTGTTTAGTATACATATCAAAAATCTGGAAATAGAATAATTTTCAAGAAAAAGCAAAACTTAAAAGATTATTTAAAGGTGATCGCTCTCTAACTAATTCAATTCTAATGTTTTTACTTTAGAACGATTCTTTTGACTAATTTCAGAAGCTTTATCTGAAATCTCTCGAATATATTCTGTCGCAAGCTTTAAATAATTATCATGGGGTATTTCCTGATGCCATCGTTTGACCGTATTACTTTGCGTTAGAGCCTTTTTAGCTTCCTCCAAATTTTCACCTGCTTTCAGTGATAAAAGTACAACCCCAATATCAATTATTCGATTTGTTTGGTACTTTACTTCCACAGATTGACAGACTTGAGCGGCAAGACGGACATATTTCGCTCTCAAGCTGATTTTATCCTCTTCTTCCTCATTGCTCTTAATCTCTTGATTATTGAAATTACTGGACTCTGGGAGGAGATTGCTCTCTGCTTGAAGCCTTAAATTACCTTGAATGGGCTGATCCTTGGCCAAGAGCGGTTCTAAACTCTTCCAAGAATAATCTTTCCCTAGTTGCCCTCCTTGAAAAGCGATATCCTCTAATCCATAGGATATTCCTTCTATTTTCTCCTCTTTAGACTTTCTGAGTCGAACACTTATCCCTTTTTTTTTTAAACGACTGATAAATTCTTCTAAGGTCGGATTATCGGTTAGGGACTGCTCAATCCCTTTTTGAATTTGGCTTCTTTTGTTGACCTCTCCCGTCCTTTTCTGGCGACGCATTTCTCCTGTAGACGGCGATCGCTTCGACTTCTCCCAACTGCATTGAGTTGGAGACAGTTCAAATTGCTGCTCTAATTGCCTTAACAGTTTCTCAGCCCGTCTATGCTGCCAAGAATCATTAACGACTGAACCATCTGTAACCTTGATGCGGTTGGCGACGATATGAATATGATCATGTTGAGTATCTGTATGCCGATAAATAACATATTGATTTTCGTTAAATTCCATGCCTTTTAAATAAGCATGAGCGATTTCAACCCATTTTTGCTCCGATAATTTTTCCGATGGAGAGACGGAAAGACTGGCGTGATAGACGCATTTGGTGACTCTTCTTCTCAAAGTGGATGCTATTCGGAATTCATCCGTGAGTTCTTTGGTATTATTTCCCACCATGTTTGAGTCGATCTGTGTGGCTCCCGCCTTATTGCGAAGGTAATCTAAGACCTTTTTAAAATCTAAACCTTGAACTTGTTTGGCAATCATGGCATTCTCCTGATTAGGAGTCTAATCCGACTAATTCTCTTCTCACTTTGTTAAGCAGTTCTTGAAATTCATTCAACACCTCAGAACTGATCTCAAGAGTTTGCAATTTTTCAGAGGCTTGTCCGAGTTTAAAGTAAAGTCTTCGATTAATTTCAGGGACAATTCTTGTGTTCAGTCTGTCCGTTTCCTGAAGTGCAATCTCTCTTATTAATTCACTCAAGGTTTTTTTTTGCTCTGCTGCTAATTGTTTGAGTTTCTCCTTTTCATTTGGGAGAAAGCGAATTCCCACTAAATTACTTCTCTTAAACTGGTCAGCCATAATTCGTTTCACCTCAACTGATGAAGAAAATTTGTTCACTTTTATCCTGGCACAAAATTCCCAAATGTTTAACATTAACACTGCTTGCTCTCCGAACAACAAACCCGTTTATAAGCAACAGCAAGCAAAAAAAAGCATAGAGAAGTTCAGATCAAGTTCTAGACAAGCAAATATAAGCATTTTTCTGAAATTTTCATGCTTATATTTGCTTATTTTAAACTTCTTAATGCTTAATAAAGCTTAGTAGCGACTAGAATTGGCTTGAATAGAACTTCAAAATGCTTATTTTTTAGAATGCTTATTATTGCTTAAAAGTACGGAAATTTGCTTATCAAAAAATATTTAATTTTTTCGAGAAACGACAAAAACAAAAATCATTTTTTTCCGATTTAAGTTATGTATCGTTATGAAAACAGCAAGATTAGTCAGAGTTAAATCAGAATAATTTGCATCTCAATGATTGAGTTGTTAACTTAGGAATCGGGAAGCTCACCATACTTTTTAGACCAGAAGACGTTTCTTGATTCAAAGTAAACAACCTCCTTATGCTTTTGATCTGTTTTGCCTTGAGAAGAAGAACAAACCAACATTCTTTTTTTCTGCCCTTCTTTTTCATACTCTCGCACTGCCA
>JANNLO010000297.1:0-15969 GCA_031396835.1 Snowella sp. SOY_38_metabat_116 | reverse complement strand
GCTACCAGATTTTCCCAAGTATCTCCTCCTCCCCTAGATCTGGGAAATACATGATCAAGCGTCAATTGTTCTCCTCGATAGTTGCAATATTGACAAGTATGGCGATCGCGTTCCAAGAGATTTCGCCTAGTCAAAGGAATTTCTTTATAGGGAACCTTCACAAAATGGCGCAAACGAATAACTGTCGGAAAAGGAAAATCAGTACAAATAAAATGGCCATTATGTTCAAGCTGCTCAGCTTTGCCCTTAAGCAACAAGACAACTGCCCTTCGCCAACTGGTGATGTTAAGTGGTTCGTAGGAGGCATTTAGCACCAAAACCTTGCTCATGAAACTAGAAGACGGACTAAATTTCTTTTGATGTTAACACAATATAAAACATTTTGTCTGTTTTTATTAGTCAGTTTTTGTTTCTACTTTTTTCCACTTAAAAAAGGCAATAAATCTGTAAAAAACCTTGTAAATTCTATCTTCTGTGGGACTGACATACCTAATTCAAAAACTTAAGCTAGGGGTATCGGTAGAGATTAAACCGACTATTCCCTAAATTTGGGAGAGGTGTTTTCAATGTTGAACTTTATTCATAAACAGTCTGGAAAAGCCGCGATCGCAGTTGTGTTAGTTGGTACTACGCTGTTGGGTTCTTTGGTTCCCGTCTCCGCCAAACCCACACGCCGACAATCGACAACAGATTACGATTTTACGCGCTCATCTCCTGCATCAAATTACAAACCGAGTTCGACTTATAATCGTCGCCAAAGTCAACTTTTTTCTAATCCTAGTCAGAGAAATATTCCAGTCGGCACAAGCATTCCTGTGTTTTATAATGATGGAGAAACCATTAAAATCAGCGCAGATGAATCTCGCACTCTCAGCTTAAATGTTGCGTCTAATATTCGACAAGCTGATGGAACTATTTTGATTCCTGCGGGGAGTCAGATCACTGGTCAACTAAGACCTTCTGGAAATGGCGTTCAGTTTTTTGCTCAACAAATCATTTTAAATAATGGGCAACGCTTAGCTCTTAATGCAACTTCTCGTGAATTAACTAATTTTCAGTCAGAGAATGAAGGAGCATCTACGTCGGATATTATCACAGGGACTTTGGCGGGCGCAGGGACGGCCACTCTGATTGCAGGAATAACTGGCGATCGCACTATTGATGCCTTAGAAGTTTTGGGCGGTGCAGCTTTTGGAGCTTTAGCGGGCTGGGGTTTGCCTCAAGCGGGGATTATTGGGGGAGGAACTCAAGAAGTTATGACAATCGATCCTAGTCAAGATCTCACCCTCACCCTCCAGTCGCCTTTATTGTTAGATAACTCTTCATCCCAATACCAATATCAACCTCAAAGAAATCGCGATCGCTATTCGGCTTGGTAATCCCTTAGTTTTATTTTTTCTCTATTCCCCTCTCAACCAAGGGATTTTTTATGGGTAAGAAAAATTTATGATTTGATTTAGCGATCACTAACTAATTCATAAGCGACTGAATTGTAACAAAATAAACAGTTTAATTAACAATTATCAATTATCCTTACTCAAACTATCTAGCAACAAGGAAAAACAGTTATGTCTGAACTTGCAATTGAAGTCTGTCCAGTTTGTGGCGTTACTATTGAAAATGGTGCTAAAGTCGTGTTTTCTGCGGGCCCATCAGGAACCAGGGCAAAACTTTGGGCAAGGGTTTGTAATTTTGCAAAAAATCCTAATTGTATTAATCAAGATGAAAGCTCAATTGGGGCTATCCAAAATAATGATTATTATGATTAATGGGCATCATTTCCAAGAAAAATCTGCAAAATTATTGTTAATTAATCTTTGATTTTTGTTGCCGTTATTTAATAACTTCTAGCAAAATTATCGCTAACCAAATTTTGTACAGAGAACAATACAATTATCGACATAAATAAGTTTTCTAGTTGTATTTGGTCTTACTTGTTTTTGCTGGAGAAAATTTTAATACGTTGTTTTGCTGACCGTCACCATATTGAATTTCCAATTCTCCTTGGGCGTTAATTTTATAACTTTTAGCCGCAGTTAACGCCTTTAAAAATTGTTGTTCTTGTTTCATCAAATCTTCAGGACAAGCCATCATGGTGGAACCCAAGGGAGATTTTAGTGAAAATTTATTGTTTTTAGCCTCAAACGTTCCCATATAACGGTTACAACCAGATGAACCAGCCAATTGATTATTATCTTTAAAACTAAGGGTAATCGGTTTTTCGGCTAATGGTTGAGATTCTCCCCAGGTGATGAGTTGCCAGGAAGTATTTTTGAGAGATGAAAGATTTTGGGTTGTTTCTGGGCTATTTTGATTAACAGGTTGGGATATTTGAGCGATCGCGTTCCCCGTTGTCAAACTGCTGAAACCGATTCCTGTGCCTATGATTAAAATACTAATATTTGCAATTATTTTTTTTGAAAAATTCATATTGAACATTAGTTGATTTTTTTGCTAAGTTTTACTGTATTATTTTTATTTTCTTATATTATGTACAATCTAAAAAATAAGATTAGGACAATTCATATACTGTCCTTACTTAATATTGCAGATAATATATCTTTGATTTTTAAAAAGATTATCATGAAACCCTATCAACAAATTCTTATTAAAGATTGCAACGAGCCATTATTACCCATTAATCTATCTAATATTGTGTTGATTGATCCTCCTCCCTATCAACAATTAGGCGCGAATTATCAAGGAAAATCTCCTTATTGTTTACGAAAAAAAGTAATTGATGCACTTGCAAATGCTCAAGAAAAGTTAGAAAAATCTTGTCTGGGTTGGAAAATTCAAATTTTTGATGCCTATCGTCCCGTCGAAGTTCAACAATTTATGGTGGATTATACATTTGATTTAATTCTTCAACAAGAGAATTTAAAAAAAGTAGATTTATCCCCAGAAAAACATCAACAATTATTAGAAAAAGTTTATCAAATTTGGGCAATTCCGAGCTATGATCCAGCAACTCCACCACCTCACAGTACTGGTGCGGCTGTGGATATTACGTTAGTTGATATAACTGGAAATACTGTTAATATGGGAGGAGAAATTGATGATTTATCAGAGCGTTCTCAACCTAATTTTTATATTAATAGTTCTGATCCCAGGGAAAAATTATTTCATCAGCATCGAGTTTTGTTGAATGAAGTGATGGAATCGGCTGGTTTTTTAAGACATCCAGGGGAATGGTGGCATTTTTCTCTAGGCGATCAGCTTTGGGCTTGGTTATACAATCAACGTCATCCTCAAAATCCTGTTATTGCTTGTTATGGTAGGGTTTGAAAATTAATAATAAAGTGACTTGTTTATGAAGGGTTGGATTTAAGTTTTTGAGTGAACTAAAAAATAGATAAATCTAAAAAATTAAAGAGAGAAAATTCTTCATCTTTAAACATAATTTATTAAATTAATAAGGAATTTTATATAATATATTGTTATCATGACCAGTAAGAATTACAACAATAGAAACGTAAAATAATAGTACAGAAATTAAAGTTAGAAAAACCGTATCTTCTTTTTTAGGAATTGTTTCAAAGGTAAAAATAATAATTGAACTTAACTTAATAATAGAATACATATTACTTACTTACATCTAAATCAGCACCCGCAAAACCATGAATACAGCGTTTTCTTCTCCTTCAAGAGCCACTTTTTTAAACTATGTTTTATTAACCTATTCTTTTGCCTCACTATTTATTATTCCTTATGGAACGATTCCTTACGCAAAACTATTTATTCCTATCGTTATTATCGTTTTTGTATTAGAAATCATATACGAAAAAATCACATTTAACTTAGCAGATATTTTTCTAAGCATTGGTATTATTCTTACTAATATTATCCCTGAATTTACCTTTAATCGTTTTGCAGATGCCATTACTATTATTATTCTTTTATTTAAATATAAAGGCTTAATATCAATTAATAGAACTTTCGTAACAATAATATATTATCTAGGTTTACTTTCAACTATTTACCATATTATATTTACCAGATATTCTGTAGATAACAATACTATTCTTCTTAATAATCCCGATCCAAATTTTTCTGGCTTACTTGCACTATTGTTATTCCTGTTTTGTTATAAGAATAAATTCATATTAGGAATCATCGCTTGTTTGAGTTGTGTTGTTTTATTATGGAGCCGTAATTATTTACTTGCATTACTAGTCTTTTTTGGATTCTCCTTATTAGAGAAATTTGCACCTTTTATCTTTCAAAGATTCTATAGAAAAGTTGGCATTATTAAAATTATTGCATTATTTTTATGTTTAAATTTAGGTCTTCTTTTTTATAGTATTGCTTACGTTGAAAGAATCAAGTCACCTATAAGTCTCGGGCTTTTACGAAATGATCCTAACCGTTTTGTCGCTCTCGAAGATGACAGTAATTGGTATCGATTTAATGCAAACAAAGAATTTTTTGAATTAGTGCAAAAGAACTCAAAAATCATGTGGTTTGGGATTTCATCTATTAAGCCAGAAAAAGAAGATACAAACCCTAAAGATTTCTTTCCTACTAAAGTGCCTCCTCATAATAGTCTCTTTGATTTTATTTTTGTTCGAGGTATCTTATTTACTACATTTTATTTATTCGCATTTGCCCTTATTTTAAAACGCCTTTATTTTCCTCAAAATCTAAAATATCTTTTGCCTATATTAATTTTTGGTTTATTTTTACACGCTGTCTATAGCAGTGCCCTTATTATATTTATGATTACCATAATATCGATGCCTGAACGGGATGAATTTTTGCGGTTGAGAAACTCTGCCTCAAATATCGTATAAAAGAGTTTAAGAGATTATCAAACTTGTGAATTAAACATAATAAATAAAAAGATTTAAAGATTAGTAATTCTGTTAAATAAAGATAAATAATGTTGAGTTTGAATTGTTTGATTAAATTCTGTTTCTACTTTTTTTCGGGCGCGATCGCCTAATTGACCAGAACGTTCACTATTTTCTAATATCCATTCAATACCACGAACTAAATCTTCAATTTCAAAGGGTTGTGCTAAATATCCGTTGTTTTGATGTTCGATTAAATCGGGCATTCCACCAATTTTAAAGGCGACACAGGTTGTTCCACACGCGAGGGATTCTAGGACTGTATTGGGAAGATTATCCTCCTGAGACGGAGCAATAAAAACGTCTGCTGCCGAATAAACCAAGGATAAGGCAATATCGTCATTTAATTTCCCTAAATATTCAGTTGGAAAATTAAACTTAGGCGGATTTTGGGGTTGAGATGCACCAAAAATGAGTAATTGAATTTTATCTTGCCATTGTTCTTGGTTCAGCAATTTGAGGGCGGGATAGAGTAATTGAAATCCTTTGCGGCGATCGCTGGTGGCATTCATTGCTCCAAAAAGAATAATTTGTTTATCCTGGGGTAATCCCAATAAATCCTTCGCTAATTTTTTATCTATTGGCTTAAATTTTTTTAAATCTAAACCATTGGCGATAATTTCAAGAGGAAGATCCTGAAAAAGCTCACTTTTTTTTGCACAATCTGCCATCCACTGACTCAGGGCCACAATAGTTAGGTTAAGATTTTTCCAGGCTTTAGCTTTTCGTTGCCACACCCATCTGGATAAATCCCAATCTCGATTACTTTTTAATTGAGGACAAGCACCACAGGATTTTTGATAGCGATCGCAACCATCACTATAATGACAACCGCCCGTAAAAGCCCACATATCATGGAGCGTCCAAACCAACGGCTGTTTAAATTTAGCTAAAGTTTCAATTTGAATATAACCCAAAGTAATGTCATGTAAATTAATAATATCTGGTGAAAATTGTTCTACTTGACTTACTAAGCGATCGGGTATCCACTGAGTTGAATAAACGCCTTGATTGAATTGGGGATAAAGTTTAAGTGGTAAGGAATTTAACGTTGGTCTTATTTTTGCTAAACTTTTGGCGATCGCCGTTTTGGGTGCAATAACTGTCTCGTCTTCACTTAATTTAGTTTGTACTAATAAATGGGAATCAACCTCAAGTTTTCGCAATCCTTGATGCAATCGATAAGCCGCTCTTCCAGCACCCCATTTCAAATCATCATTGCTCAAAAGTACAACTTTCAACGTTTTATTCCTTCCATAAATAAAGAATCTGGCTTACGCACAGCATGGTTAATTGTGTCTAATTGATAACTATTAAAGTTTGGAATTTGACTTTCATCTGCTTGACAACAGCGAACATTAACAAACCCAACTTGTTTTAATAGACGCTCTAAAGAAAAACGATCATACATCCAACAATGAAGTTCCCCAGATCGCTGAAATATTCCTTCTTGAAATGCAATTTTAGCTTCCTTACCCGCAATAATTCCTACACAAATTTCAGCTATTTTGATTCTAATTTTTTGAAAAAGTTGGTCTATATTTTTATTTTTTAATTTCTCTTGAAAAGATCTTTCTGTTGCAGTATTTTCCCAATAATTTTTAGCTTCTTGTCCAATACGAGAAAGAATAAATTCTTGATTTAATAATTGAGATTGAAGCAGAAATTTGCCCATTTCTCCACCTGGATAACGTCGGATAGATTGATCATATAATTCCAACATCATCCAATCATAATTGCTTTCTATTAATGTATTTCCTGAAGTGATTTCTTCTAAACATTGTAAATAGATTTTAGCAATCATTTCTAAGTCGGGAACTACTATTCTAATAATTCCTCCAGGCTTCAAAACGCGATCGCAATCTGTTAAAAAAGATTTAGCTTTCTCAATAGATAAATGTTCTAAAACATGAGAACTATAACAAACATCAATTTCTTGCTTTAAAAAAGGAAGAGGATCAAAAATATCATAAGCCTGAACTTCTGCCGCAAGAGGAAGTTTATCGAGATTAATCCAATCAGGATGAAAAACACTACCACAACCAATATTAAGTAACTTCATAAATTAGTTAATTCACCTATAAAAATCAAATCATATAAATTATATTACAAATGACTTTTTCTCATTAATCTAGATATTTTTTAATAAAATTAACACATTTATTGGAATTTATGATTTTTGAAAATACTCTTTATTTTACGATCTATTCGGAATTTAAGATTAGGATTAAAAACACTATTTTGACTAAAAGCATCAGCAATACTATCTCTAATAACAAATTGAGGATGTTGCAAAGGAAAGCTCATAGATTGAGTTGGTAAATTAATCCAAGGATTTTTTGTACTAACAGTATGAGTTGCACCTTCACCAAACCCAATATTACTAATTAAATTCACATTAGGTAAAATAGTTAAACCGTTCTGAAGCCAAGTTGCCAAAGTCCATCGATAATCCCAGGCTTTAATTTTGGATTCATAGGTAGCTTGTAAAACTGATTCCCAATATTTAGCATCTCTGTCATTTTCTAGGATTACTTTTAGTAATTTCTGATCTCTAATTTCTGGCCAATTATTCATTTCCATATCAGCATATTTCCACGCTCTTTTCCACGTTGCCCAACCCCAGGAATGAGTATATCGAGAAAAGTAATAACTATCATTGGTTCTTTGATTTCCAAGTTGAAAATTATCGCCAGAGATTGCCATAATTCTTTGATCATCTCGATAGTAATCTAATAATTCTTCACAAAATCTAAAGAAAGAAAGATCAGGTAAACAGTCGTCTTCTAAAATAATGGCATCTTCTACATGAGTGAAAACCCAATCTAATCCTGTGGGAATACGCCGAAATGAACCTAAGTTAGTGTCAGAATAATTTTTAAATATTTCACAATCCCAATCAACGGTGTCGATAATTGCACGAGATTTTTCACATTTTTCATATTCATCTGGTCGATCTGGGCGAGGAGCATCAGATATAACAAATAACTTAGAAGGTTTAACTTGACGAATTTTCTCAAATACTTTCAGAGTTTTATCGGGGCGGCGAAAGATTATTAAAACAACGGGCGTTTTCATGGAAAAGTTTGAGTCAAGTTTTTTCGTGTAATTTAATAACTAATTGTTCATACTTCAAGGAATATTAACATTAGTTTGCACAAAAAATAACTTCAGCATTATTTAGTATGACAAGGATTTAAAAATAAGTTTAATCGCTAGGCAAAAAACAAGACTGATGATAGTTAATAAAGTTTCAGAAGCTAACTAATCTAATACTTTGATAACATTACTTTAAAATCGCCGAGTTCAAACTAATGTCATCAAAACTTAAGTTGGTCGTTTGCTAATTGTTTTCTGAAAAGCGGGACGCTCGGTTAATGTTTGGACATAACTACTGATAGCAGGATACTCATCAAAATTAAGTTTTAGCATGATTGGAACATAAGCCAAAAGAGAACCAACAGCCACATCTGCAACCGTAAAGCGATCGCCAACTAAGAAAGACCGTTCTTCTAAAATGTTATTTAATGGCATCAGTAAGCGGGGCATTTCTTTTTCTCTTTGAGCTTCTAAAAATAAGCCATTAGCAAGAGTTGAATTACCAAAAATTACCCATTGTGTAATCAAACTTTTTTCTTCTAAACTCATCGAAATTGGATCATATTTTTCGGACAAATAAAGAATGATTGCTCCAGATTCCCATAACTTAAAATCTTCATCCACAATCGCTGGAACTTTTCCCATTGGATTAATGCTGAGAAAGTCTGGTTGACGGTGTTCGCCATTTTTCAGATCCAGCAAAACAAATTCATAGGGAACTTCGATTTCTTCCAGATACCAATGGACAATAGACGCGCGACTCTGGGCTGCTCCATAAAGTTTTAACATAATGACCTCGAATTTCTCAAAAATTTAAAGAACTTGATGGGTGTGGGGATGTTGTTTAACATTATCCTCGGTACGGACAACATTACTCGCATTAAGTACGCGTTTGCGTTCCAATGAATAATTAAAACCTTCTCGAACAGTTCCCAATGGAATATGAGCTTGAGCTTGAGTCCGACTTTTATAAGTTCGAGTTGTGGCTAAAGCCCTTTCGATAAAATTGTCGCAAAATTGAGCTTCTACTGGAAAATCAGTCGATTTCTGGGGTTGTTCATCAACAATTATTTCTCCAATAGAAATTGCTCTAGCTAATTTAAATGAGGTGGGAACTCCTTTAAGAATCGCTTCTAAAGCGGCTGAGGGAATGGGTTCTAAGACTTGTACTTGATGAAATTCTCCGTCTTCTTTGAGAAAACAAGTAGATAAGCCGATAACGCAATAATCGCTGGCGTTGATATCAGGGGCATGGACAAAAAGCGTTGCAGTTGTCATAGGAAAGTTTTTAAAATTTTAAGTTGACAAGGGAAAATTTAGGCTGAAAAATATCTCTGATAATCTGTGATAAAAATTGGCGATCACATTTTTTATATCTTTCAAAATCTTAGCAGTGACTTGGAACCATTCTTGGAATCAGCTACTCATTTTAATAAGATTCTACAATTCACTATCGGCAATAAGTATAATTTCTAATCAGATAATGCTAAAAATTGACCTAACTACTGAGCTTATTGTTATATTACATTTTCTGTGAAGATACTAACTCATAAACTACAATAATCACAACTCTTAAAACTTCCCCGTTACGGAAGAAAATTTATCAAAAATATTAATCATCTTTTTTAAGAGTCTTTTCTATCAATTTTTGTTCATTATCAAATAGTTGAGAACCAGCTTTATTATTAATATTTTGTTTTTTGTTTTCCGCGATCGCCTGATAAAATCCTAAGACGACCAAAACGTTAGAAATCGTTAAAAAAAACTCTGCGCCGCCGTGTAACCAATCAATATTTGCTAACTGATCATGGTAGTAAACTTGTGCATAAATTCCAACTGGAATTGTGACAGCAACAAAAACTAATAGAAAGTAAAAACCGATAAGAGCTAAACGCGGCATTTGTCGTGAAGAGGTAATAAACCAAAGGAACCCTAAATAAGGAAAGAGGGAAACTGCAAATAAACTTTCTTTAGAAAACATAAATAGAAAAAGTGATCAAAAGATATTTAAATTAATGTTTCTTAAGTCTAAATTGTAATTGACTAACATCATAAAAGAATATTTATAAGTTAGGCTAAAAAGGGATAGAAATATTTAACAGAAACAAGAAATATTAATAATTATGAGGTGAAAGAACATCTCTCAAAGCATTTTATCGTTAAAAATGTAAATTTCACCAACACAACTTTATCAAAAAATGGGTTGAAATAGATTCAAAAATCACTTTGTTTTTAATTTATTTCAAAATTTTTAGCTAACCAATTCATCAAAATAAGATTAAATTTTTCTGGGCATTCATCTTGAGGACAATGGCCAATCCCTTCCAACTCAACTAATTCAATCTGCGGATTTAATTGGGCAAAAACATTCGCGAACAAAGGCGGAACCATGCGATCTTGCATTCCCCAAACTAATAATATGGGAATTTCTAATCGAGGAAGAACAACTTTGGCGGATGGTGCAAAATTCGGCGATCGCACAGCATCAAATAAACGATAAAAAGCCATATCAGCCCCTTGATCCTGAGCAGGTTGAGTTAGAATTGCAATTAATTCCTCATTAACAGCATTTTGATCAATATAGGCAATCCCCGCCCAGCGACGAATTACTGATGGCTGACGCAAAAATCGGAACAGTCCTTTCAATAACCAATGAGACGCAAAAAGTCCTTCAATTCCCATCACAATCGGTTGTAAAGCTTTGGGAATAGCTTCTTGACGGATAGCAACATCAGGTAGACTCAACATTGTTATACCCGCCACCATCTCAGGATAAATCTGGGCTACGGTTAAACAAACTAAAGAGCCGATGGAATTACCGACTAAGATCACAGGTTCACCAATAAAAGTTTTCCAAAAATCATAAACCTGTCGCGCCCACAGATAAACACTATAGTTGGTATCAGCTTTGGTTGAACCTCCAAAACCAAGTAAATCTAGGGCATAAATACTAGAATTTTCACTTAAAACAGGAATATTGTATCGCCAATGTTCGATCGCAGCCCCAAATCCGTGCAATAAAATAAGAGGAGGATAATTAGATTTTTGGGAATTGCGAGCAGGACAAAAACTATAACGAATTTGCCAGCCTTGCCAAACCAAATCTCGTTGATGACCAATTCGTTTTTGCCAAACAGATGAATCAATCACAGCTTAAACTTCATAAATCTTTACAATTTTCTTATCTTATCAAGAAATCATCCAGATATTAATAGTCATGCTTGAACCGTTTCCCTGACTGATATTGAACTGTTTATTCATCTATTTATAATGTTGACAAAAATTAAAGAAAAATTAAGGCCGAAAACTCTAAAGACTGGGTAGAATAGCTATTAAGAGTCAAACGATTTATTTATTCACCTACATTCACATTATTGGTTCGAGATTTGCAAAATACACCACTAATCGACAAAAAACGTAATCAACGCGATTTACCAAAAATTAACGAGAGAATTCGTTTTCCTGAAATTCGCGTTATCGATAGCGACGGTTCTCAACTCGGAATCCTGACTCCTGATGAAGCTATGAAAGTTGCAGAGGAAAGGGAGCTAGATCTCGTTCTGGTAAGCGAAACGGCTGTTCCTCCTGTTTGTCGAATCATGGATTACGGCAAGTACAAGTTTGAACAAGAAAAAAAAGCCAGGGAAGCCAAGAAAAAGCAACACACGGCTGATGTTAAAGAAGTAAAGATGCGCTACAAAATTGATGAACACGATTATCAAGTGCGAATCAGTCAGGCGGTGCGCTTTCTTAAGGCTGGCGACAAGGTTAAGGTGACGATTACTTTTCGGGGTCGAGAAATTCAGCACTCTCACTTAGCGGAATCTTTGCTCAAACGCATGGCAACAGATTTACAGGAAGTGGCAGATGTTCAACAAGCTCCTAAAAAAGAAGGTCGCAATATGATGATGTTACTGTCATCGAAAAAGTAATTAATTTTTAATAAAAGTTTTAGGCATGGAATCTAGTTTTCGTGCCTTTATTATTCAAAAAAAAGCCCTGGAATCTTTCGTTGTTTCGATCCCAAGAGCTTTTTTATTTTAGTTTTCACGCTTAACTATTTTAGATCAAGATCAATATAATTAGTGATCGCGTTGATATTCTTCTAAAAGGTTTAATAAAGTTGCCTGAGAACTAGCTGGAATTAGATCTGCCAAAGATAGATTTATCTTACCGCCACCTAAAGGAACAGAAATTTTTTGTAAGATGGATGCGATCGCGCTAGAGTTTAGCTGATCATCATCTAAAAGAGAATAAACTTGTTCAGCGACAGTTGTGTGTAAATGAGCTTCTGCTAAAAAAAGATGCCATTTAGCCACATCAATATAAATCTGTTCGCCAATTTCGGCAGCTAAAGCTTCAATTACTTGAGTCGAGGGAGTATTAGCCATTGGATTTTAGAGAATAATCGGCGATCGCCGCAATATAAATTAAGTGGATTAAAAGTAAGCCGAACCAAATACCCGTAAAGCCAACTAGCCAAGGCCAATCTGCTTGTTTGAGATTATGGACAAACCAGAATCCAGAATTAGTGGCTAGAAAGACCCCAACATGAATCGCAAAATTCATGCGATCATCTAAACGGCGATACTCTGGATCATTGCGATCGGGTTTACGGGGCCAACGAGGAGGCATAGGAAAAATTTTTGTTGAAAGTAGATAACACTTATTTATTTTATGATAATTATAACTCTTGACTGTGGAATGAAGAGAAGATTAATATTAATTCAGAATGAATGCCATTTATAAAGGCTTATTGAGTTTTTCAGAAAAGTATAAATATGCTGGTATCTGTTAGTTGATCATGAATTTATTCGATATCTTCAAGAGTATTAAGAAATAGGTATGGCATTGTTGAAAATTCATTCTTTTATCTGTTTAAATGTTTTTCATAGCCTTAAAAATAATTTATTTTATAGAATTTTCTTAAGCAGCAGAAGCATAAGAAGTTTTCCCTAAAACTAATTGATAATAATTTGTTAATTGTTTGGTAGCCGCACTCCAACCCCATCTTTCTGCCTCTTGGCGCGCATTTTTTCGGAATAATTCTCGTTCTTCTTTAACTGCTAAAAGGCGTTGAGTTGCCACCACGGCCCCACGAGCATCCGTCGGATCAAAGAGATAACCATTCACCCCATCAGTAACAATGTCAGGAATTCCCCCCGATCGCGCCGCAACGACAGGACAGCCCGCAGCCATCGCTTCTAAGAGGACTAAACCCAAGGTTTCAGTACGAGAAGGAAAGATAAACGCATCAGAGGACGCAAAAGCCGCCGCTAATTCCAAACCTTGCAGATAACCGACAAAATTGGTATTCGTTCCTGCAAAATGGTTTTTCATTGCTTCTCGGTGCGGGCCATCTCCAACGATCGCTAAACGAGCATCGGGAATTGCGTCTAGAACAGGCTTAATTTCATCAATTTGTTTTTCAGCTGAAACCCTTCCCACATAGAGCAATAACGGTGCATTGGGGTGGCCTTGGGAAAGTCGCGATCGCATTTGTTTTGAAACCAAGTGAGGCTGAAACATTTCTGTATCAACTCCCCGTTGCCACAGATCAACCCGTTCAATGCCATGCTCTGTCAGGGTTTGTACCATTGCAGTTGAAGTGCAAAGATTTAATTGAGCTTGATTATGGCCCAATTTTAATAATTCCCACAACAAACCTTCCAATGCGCCTAAGCCGTAATGGTGTAAATATTGGGGTAAATGGGTGTGATAGGAAGCAACTAGGGGAATATTTAAACTTTTGGCGTAATAAATCCCTCCTAATCCTAAAACAGCAGGGTTAACAACATGGATGAGATCGGGTTTGAATTTTTCTAAAACTAGTCGTAAAGTCGGGCGGGGAATCGCTAATTTAAGTTCAGGATAAAGCGGTAGAGATATTCCAGAAACACCATAAACTTTGGCTCCTTTATATTCCTTGATTCCACCATCAGGAGAGATGACTAAAACTTGGTGTCCCTCCCTTTGTAAATGTTCAACCGTATGCTTTAAACGAGTAACGATTCCATCAATTTTCGGCAAAAAAGTTTCGGTAAAAAGAGCAATTCTCATAATTGATAATTATTAATTGATAATTGACAATTAGTTATTACAGCCGTTTTGCATCAAACCCTCCATAAAAATAAATTACCAAACTAAGTTTAGACAAGGTTTTAATGGTTTGCGTATAGGTTATGATTGATTGCAATTTGCTGTAATTATCAATTATTTGTTTATCTGCGCCAGGAAACTTTAGGTAAAATTTGCTGGTAATCAACGCGATCGCTGTATTTTTTGGCAAAGTTTAAGAGAGAATCAATCAGAGAATCTGATAAGAAATGAGGTTGTAATCCCAAATCTAATAAATTAGTATTTTTAGCATTGAAATAGTGTTCTTCTAATTCAATTCTGGGATTTTCTAAATGATCAATTTCTACTTTTAGCCCTAATGTATTACCCGCTTTTTGTACCATCAAAGCTAAATCCCCAATACTAAAAAGTTCAGTAAATTGGTTAAAGACTCGGAATTTTCCTGCTTCTGCGGGATTGGCGATCGCAAGTTCCACACAGCGCACCGTATCGCGAATGTCTAGAAAACCACGAGTTTGGCCGCCTTTTCCATAAACTGTCAGGGGATGACCGATCGCCGCTTGAATACAAAAACGATTCAGAGCAGTTCCAAAAACCCCATCATAATCCAGACGATTAATCAGCATTTCATCCATGCCCGTTTCGTCGGTCAACACACCATAAACCACTCCTTGATTCAGGTCAGTGGCACGGAGTCCCCACATTTTGCAGGAAAAGTGAATATTGTGGCTATCGTGGACTTTACTGAGGTGATAAAAACTGCCAGGCTGCTTGGGATAGGGCAGAGTATCTTTGCGTCCATTATGTTCAATGGTGATAAACCCTTCTTCAATATCAATATTTGGGGTTCCGTATTCGCCCATTGTGCCTAGTTTAACCAGGTGACTGTCGGGAAAATCCTCTTTCATTGCGTAGAGAATATTCAAGTTCCCGACCACATTATTAACCTGGGTTAGTACCGCGTGTTCTCGGTCGATCATCGAAAAAGGAGCAGATCGTTGTTCGCCAAAATGAACAATAGTATCAGGTTGAAACTGACGCATGGACTGACTCAAAAAAGCATAATCTGTAATATCACCAATAAATAGGTCAATCGATTTGCCCGTTAAATCTTTCCAGCGTTGAATGCGTTGCTGAATTGATGCAATCGGCGTTAACGTGTCCGCCCCCAATTGTGCATCCCAAAAACGACGCACTAAACTATCCAGAATCCCCACTTCATAACCTTTTTGGGAAAGGTGGAGCGCAGTTGCCCAACCACAATAGCCATCGCCACCAATAACCAGAACTCGCATGACTTAACTCTATAAATAAATTTTTGTTGCTGACATTACAATAATCTATCAGGTCTGGGGACTTCCGATAACATTGGACAATGGTAATTTTTGGGAAGACGCTTATTGGCTTTAGTTTGTTTAATTTTGTGTTAATAAAGCATTAAGAAAAAGTTAAGGTTTAATCGCGATCGCGGAAAGTCATTTTTCTATCGTCGTAATTGTTGGCAATAAATATTTTTCAAAAAAGTAATCATTGAGATCTTCTTGGAAAACTAGAGACAATAATTTGTTGGTTTTACGGCGATTTATGAAGAATGTATCGAAGTAGGACACTGTTTACCCAATGATTGGGAATTAATGATTACTCATGTCTATTAAGGCTAAAATGTTGAGAAAAGTTTACAACAAATTGGTTTTTTAGAAAACTTTTCAACAGGAAAACTATGTCTCTTCAAGACCAAGAATTGCTGTGTTATAATAGCAAATATTATTATTAAAATTATCTAGGAATTTATCCATGATGGAAACAATTAATATTGAGGTTTCTAGTAACGTTGCGGAAGCTTACAGCCTTTTGCGTATTCAAGACGTACAATAACAGCAGTGAGCAAAATAATTGCGGAGATGAACAGACGAGACCAAATATTGGACAGCCATCCTCA
>JANNLO010000288.1:0-12631 GCA_031396835.1 Snowella sp. SOY_38_metabat_116 | reverse complement strand
GCTGTTCATAATGGCAAACAGCACGTCCCCATTTTCGTTTCTGAACAAATGGTGGGTCATAAACTAGGTGAATTTGCACCTACCCGTACCTTTCGGGGCCACTCCAAGGGCGATAAAAAATCGGGTCGAAAATAAAAGAGGTAAACACTATGGCGATTAATACGACCGTAGAGGCTAAAGCGATCGCGCGTTATGTGCGAATGTCTCCCTACAAAGTCCGTCGTGTTCTCGATCAAATTCGGGGACGTTCCTATCGGGAAGCTCTGATTATTCTAGAGTTTATGCCTTACAAATCCTGTGAGCCGATTTTGAAAACGCTCCGTTCAGCCGTTGCTAATGCCGAACATAACGAAGGACTAGATCCTACTAACCTCATTATTAGTCAAGCATTTGCCGATGGTGGCCCCAGCCTGAGACGTTTTCGTCCCCGCGCCCAAGGCCGAGCTTTCCAAATTCGTAAACCAACCTGTCATATTACCGTGGCCGTTGCGCCTGGATTGACAGAATAATCAGCTAAACCATTAACTTGTCAAGCGCAGCTAACGTAAAGTTAAAGAAAAAAAATGGGACAAAAGATACATCCAATCGGTTTTCGTCTCGGTATTACCAAAGAACACAAATCTTGTTGGTATGCTGACTCAAAACGCTATCCAGAACTGTTACAAGAAGATAACAAAATTCGGCTTTATGTTGAAAAAAATCTGAGTAACGCGGGTATTGCTGATATTCGTATAGAACGTAAAGCAGATCAAATCGAATTGGGCATTCACACCGCAAGACCTGGTGTGGTTGTCGGTCGAGGCGGCGCGGGTATTGAACAATTGCGTTTGGGACTCCAAGCGGCTTTAGGTGGTACTCGTCAAATTCGCATTAATGTCATTGAAGTCGCCAAAGTTGATGCGGATGCTCGCTTAATTGGTGAGTATATTGCCCAACAACTAGAACGGCGAGTTTCTTTTCGTCGGGTTGTCCGTCAAGCTATTCAAAGAGCGCAACGGGCTGAAGTTAAGGGCATTAAAATCCAAGTTAGTGGTCGTCTCAACGGTGCAGAAATTGCGCGGACTGAATGGGTTAGAGAAGGGCGTGTTCCTCTTCATACTCTTCGGGCTGACATTGACTACGCTTATGTTACGGCTAAAACGACCTATGGAATTTTAGGGGTAAAAGTTTGGATCTTTAAAGGGGAAATTATCCCTGGACAAGAGCTTCAAGCGGCGGCCGCTCCTGCTGCTCAACCTCGTCGTAAATCTTCTCGTCGTCAACAATTTGAAGACAGATCTGAACAGTAAATAGTCAAGGTGAATAGTCAAGCTTTAAATAGTCAGTCAATAGTTGATGGAAAAATAAATCTCCAAAATTATTAATTACAAGCTATTAAACGATTAACTAAAAATTACCAACTAAAAACTATTAACTAAAAACTATTAACTCATCATGTTAAGTCCCAGAAGAACTAAATTTCGTAAACAACAACGCGGGCGAATGAGAGGATTAGCTGAACGGGGAAGCACAATTAGCTTTGGAGAATTTGCACTTCAAGCTATTGAACCCAGTTGGATTACCGCTCGTCAAATCGAAGCCGCTCGTCGTGCGATGAATCGTTATATTCGTCGGGGTGGAAAAATCTGGATTCGTATTTTCCCAGATAAGCCCGTTACTCAACGCCCTGCTGAAACACGGATGGGTTCTGGTAAAGGTTCTCCCGAATTTTGGGTGGCCGTTGTCAAACCTGGACGGATTATGTTTGAAGTGGGCGGGGTTACTGAAGAGGTTGCTCGTGAAGCGATGCGTCTTGCTTCCCAAAAATTACCTATTAAAACTAAGTTCATTTCTCAAAATGAGGAGTATGTGTAACAATGGCTTTTCCAAAAATTGCAGATGCTAGAGCATTAAAAGGTGAAGAACTGTCTGAGGCAATTATTGCAGCTAAGAAGAAGTTGTTTGATCTGCGGTTTCAGCAAGCGACTCGTCGTCTAGAGACACCCCATGAATTTAAACATACTCGTCACCGCTTAGCCCAACTGCTAACAGTAGAAGGGGAACGAAAATCAAAACCTGAAGTTACCGACGAAGCCTAAAACAGCCTTTGCTAAACTTCATCTAAAAATCCAAAATCCAAAATCCAAAATTGATTATGGCAGTTAAAGAAAGAGTCGGCGTTGTTGTGAGTGACAAAATGGATAAAACCGTTGTTGTTGCGATCGAGAATCGCTCTCCCCATCCCAAGTACGGCAAAATCGTTGTTAAAACTAAAAAGTTTAAAGCCCACGACGAAGAAAACCAGTGCAAGCAAGGCGATCGCGTTCGCATCCAGGAAACCCGTCCTTTAAGCAAAACTAAACGCTGGAAAGTTGCCGAAATTCTGACTAATTAAACCCAAGTTCATTACTTTCAGAGGAATCATCGTGATTCAACAACAAACTTATCTCAATGTCGCTGATAATAGCGGCGCACGCAAATTAATGTGTTTGCGAGTTTTAGGAACAGGAAACTGTACCTATGGCAGTATCGGCGACCAAATCGTTGCTGTTGTCAAAGATGCAATTCCTAATATGCCCGTCAAAAAATCTGATGTCGTGAAAGCGGTCATCGTACGCACTCGTCAAACCGTCCGCCGAGAAAGTGGCATGAGCATCCGTTTTGATGACAATGCTGCCGTAATTATTAACGCTGACGGCAATCCCAAAGGAACGAGGGTTTTTGGCCCAGTTGCACGGGAATTGCGGGATAAAAACTATACTAAAATTGTTTCCCTCGCGCCAGAGGTACTCTGATGACTAAAAAAGCAACGCCTCCCCAGCGTTTTAAAATGCACGTAAAAAAAGGGGATACCGTGCAAATCATTTCGGGTAAAGATAAGGGGAAAATTGGAGAAATCCTGCAAACCCTGCCCCTAAAAAGCCAAGTGGTTATCAAGGGCGTTAATATCCGCACTAAGCACGTTAAACCGAAGCAAGAAGGCGAATCAGGTCAAATTACCACCTTTGAAGCTCCGATTCACAGTTGCAAAGTGATGCTTTATTCCAACAAGGAAAAAGTTGCTAGCCGAATTTGCTACACTTTTACCGAAGAAGGGAAAAAAGTAAGAATGCTCAAAAAAACAGGCGAAATCCTCGATTAATTGTCAACTGTTAATTATTAAATCCTGACCAAGCCCAGGAATTCACAAAAACCATGAAACTTCCTCTTAAACAAATCTATCAGGAAACTATCGTTCCCCAACTCAAAGAAGAGTTTGGTTATAAAAACATCCACGAAGTTCCTAAAGTAGTCAAAATTACGATCAATCGGGGTTTAGGAGAAGCTTCTCAGAATGCTAAAGCTCTTGAATCTTCTATTGTAGAATTATCTACGATTAGCGGTCAAAAACCTGTTGTTACTCGCGCCAAAAAAGCGATCGCGGGTTTCAAAATTCGGGAAGGAATGCCTGTCGGAGTAATGGTGACATTGCGCTCCGCACGAATGTATGCCTTTTTAGACAGGTTAATTAGTCTAGCTCTGCCCCGCATTCGAGATTTTCGTGGCGTTAGCCCCAATAGCTTTGATGGTCGCGGTAATTATAGCTTGGGAATTCGGGAACAACTTATTTTCCCTGAAATCAGCTATGACAGCATCGATCAAATTCGAGGATTCGATATCTCGATTATCACCGATGCTAAAAGTGACGAAGAAGGTCGTGCCTTGCTCAAAGCGATGGGGATGCCCTTCAGAAATCAATAGTTAATTGATAATGAAAAATTGATAATGAATAGTTAATTGATAATAGAAAATTGATAATGAATAGTTTAGCCAACGAATTTAAACCTGTTTGATTTTTCTAATCATCAACAACAACTAATTGTCAGCTATCAACTGTCAATTATCAATTAAAAAGAATTCACTAGGAAAAAAACTTAAGGAATAATGGCATCAACCGACACAATTTCCGATATGCTCACCCGCATCCGTAATGCCTGTGCAGTGAGACATCCCACAACCCTAGTCCCCACCACCAAAATGACTCGCAGTATTGCCAAAGTCCTCCAAGACGAAGGTTTTATCGAAGGCTTTGAAGAAGTGGGTGAAGGCATCAAAAGTAACCTCGTTCTGACCCTTAAATATAAAGGTAAAGGTCGTCAACCCTTGATTAATACCCTCCAACGGGTTAGTAAACCAGGTTTGCGCGTTTATTCTCCTTCTAAAGATATTCCCAGAGTTTTAGGCGGTATCGGCATTGCCGTTGTCTCCACCTCTAGCGGAGTGATGACAGACCGAGAAGCGCGTCGTCAGAAAATTGGCGGCGAAGTCCTTTGCTACATCTGGTAATTTTAGTCAATAGAAATATCAACTTAAATAAACCAACAGTTTCTAGATTTTCATCTCCTATCCAGAAAGGGAAATTATCAAGATGAAATTGGTGTGAATGTTGAATAGTTCAACTATTAACTAAAAAAGCATGAACCTCTAATCACAGTTAAAAACTATGTCTCGTATTGGTAAACGCCCCATCCCCATTCCGGCCAAAGTGACTATTGATATTAATCAGAGCCACCTAACCGTCAAAGGGCCCAAAGGCACCCTAGAGCGCGATCTTCCAGAAAAAGTCAAAGTCGAGCAAGAAGGAGAAATCCTGAATGTCATTCGCTCTGATGAATCTCGGACTGCGCGCGAACGCCACGGACTCATTCGAACCCTAGTTTCCAACATGGTCGAAGGTGTTTCTAAAGGCTTTGAAAAACGCCTAGATATTCAAGGAGTCGGCTACCGAGCCCAGGCTCAAGGAACTAAGATTATTCTCAACTTGGGGTATAGTAAACCTGTTGAAATGGCTATGCCTGAAGGAATTCAAGTGGCCGTTGAAAACAATACCCAAGTTATCGTGACTGGAATTGATAAAGAATTAGTCGGCAATATGGCCGCTAAAATTCGGGCAACTCGTCCTCCCGAACCCTATAAAGGCAAAGGTGTCCGTTATTTGGGCGAATTTGTTAGACGTAAAGCTGGTAAGACAGCCAAAGGTAAGAAATAATCATGAAATTGACTCGCCAAGAACTACTTCAACGCCGTCACAAACGGATTCGACGGAAACTGAGCGGAACTCCAGAATGTCCCCGTTTAGCTGTTTTTCGTTCCAATCAGCATATTTATGCTCAAGTTATTGATGATGTCGCCCAACATACCCTGGCGGCTGCATCGACTCTAGATCCAGACTTAAAAAGTGAACTAGAATCTACATCTGACTCAACTGCTTCGGCCGCCGTAGGTAAATTGGTTGCTAAACGTGCGCTTGCCCAAGGAATTGAATCAGTGGTCTTTGATCGGGGTGGAAACCTTTATCATGGCCGTGTTAAATCCTTAGCTGATGCTGCCCGCGAAGCTGGGTTGAACTTTTAAAAATTTATTCAATGTAGAGGTAAATCTATGGCAAGTCGTAAAGGCAGCCGCACGAAAGCCCAGGAAACCAACTGGCAAGAACGGGTTATTCAAATCCGTCGGGTTAGTAAAGTGGTCAAAGGTGGTAAAAAACTCAGCTTTAGAGCGATCGTTGTCGTGGGCAATGAAAGCGGCCAAGTTGGTGTCGGCGTGGGTAAAGCGGGAGATGTCATTGGGGCAGTCCGTAAGGGCGTTGCCGATGGCAAAAAACAACTGATTGATGTGGCTTTAACCAAAGCTAATTCGATTACTCACATTACCAAAGGAGCTTCGGGTGGAGCGAATGTCATTATTCGTCCAGCAGCACCAGGGACAGGGGTAATTGCGGGAGGAGCCGTGCGGACAGTCCTAGAACTAGCGGGTGTCAAAAACATTTTGGCTAAGCAGTTAGGGTCTAACAATCCTCTCAATAATGCCAGAGCCGCCGTTAACGCTCTAGAAACCCTCAGAAGTTTTGCAGAAGTTGCAGAAGAACGGGGTGTTTCCATCGAACGGCTTTATACCTAAAGTCAAAAGTCTCAGGTTAGAAGTTTTGTTCACTCAAAACAGCTTTCTTCTGGCTTTTGACAGATTTTTGGCTATTTAAACTAAATTCATTTACAGAGAAATTAAAAAATTATGCGATTAGATGAACTTTCTCCCAAAGAGGGGTCAACAAAACGTCGCCGTCGCGTTGGTCGTGGTATTGCGGCAGGACAGGGTGCGAGTTGTGGCTTCGGAATGCGGGGACAAAAATCCCGTTCAGGTCATCCCACTCGACCAGGTTTTGAGGGGGGTCAGATGCCGTTGTATCGTCGTTTACCCAAACTCAAACATTTTCCTTTGGTTAATCAGAGACATTACACGATCATTAATGTTGGTCGCTTAAACGATTTACCTGCTCAATCAGAGGTTACCCTGGAAAGTCTGATGAAAGCTGGCATTGTTACCACGAATGATGGCTCATTAAAAATTCTGGGTGATGGAGAATTAACTGTTGCTTTAACTGTGAAAGCGGCAGCCTTTACCAAGAGTGCTAAAGAAAAAATTGAAGCAGCAGGCGGAACGGCTATTATTAATGGATAATTAACAATGGACAATTGATAATTAAAACATAACGGCTCAAACAATTATCCATTATCAACTATCAATTATCAATTAAAATTATGGTCGTTAGTCGAGATAAAACGCCCTCAGCCCAGGAAACTTTTTTACAAATGGCCCAAGCGGCTGGCCTACGCGGTCGGCTGCTAATTACTATTGGGCTATTAGTTTTAGTGCGGCTGGGGATCTTTATTCCTATTCCAGGGATTGATCGCCAAGCTTTTACCGCAGCGATCAGTAATAGTCCGGTACTGGGATTTTTAGACATTTTTACGGGTGGAGGTATTTCCACTATTGGCATTTTTGCCCTGGGAATTCTTCCTTATATTAATGCGTCTATTATTTTGCAGCTATTGACTGCTGCGGTTCCTGCCTTAGAAGATTTACAAAAAAATGAGGGAGAAGCGGGTCGCCGTAAAATTTCCCAATATACTCGTTATGTAGCGGTGGGTTGGGCCATTATTCAAAGTATTGGTTTAACTGTTGGCTTATTGCGTCCTTATGCTCCAACTTATGGGCCTGTTTTTATTGTCCAAACGAGTTTGGCATTAACGGCGGGTTCGCTTTTTGTGATGTGGATTTCTGAACTGATCACAGAACGGGGAATTGGAAATGGAGCTTCTTTGTTGATTTTTGTCAATATTGTGGCCACTTTACCGAAGACCTTGGGAAATACCATTGATTATGCCCAAACAGGAGGACGAGAAGCGATCGCGCAAGTAGTGATTTTGCTCTTAGTGTTCTTGGTGATGATCGTGAGTATTGTCTTTGTCCAGGAAGGCACGCGACGTATTCCTATTATTTCAGCCCGTCGTCAGGTCGGAAAAAGGCTTTATCGAGAAAGAACCAGTTATTTGCCCTTGCGATTAAATCAAGGTGGAGTAATGCCGATTATTTTTGCTTCGGCAGTGTTAATTCTTCCCTCTTCTTTAGCGGGTTTTTTAAATAACAATAAGGATTTGAGTTCCGTCGGACAGGTTTTTGTGCAAATTGCCAATTCTTTACAACCTGGAAATTGGACTTATGCGATCGTTTATTCTGTCTTAATTTTCTTCTTTAGTTATTTTTACGCTTCTTTGATTGTTAATCCCGAAGATATTTCTAAAAACTTGAAGAAAATGGGATCTAGCATCCCTGGGATTCGACCAGGGAAGAAAACAGAAGAATATCTAGAAGGCGTTCTCAATCGACTCACCTTTTTAGGCGCGATTTTCCTGAGTTCGGTTGCGATCATTCCTGTGTTTGTAGAAAATGCCACTGGCGTAACGACTTTTCGGGGTTTAGGAGCGACTTCCTTACTAATTTTAGTAGGCGTTGCTATTGATACCGCCAAGCAAATTCAAACTTATGTTATCTCTCAGCGTTATGAGGGCATGATTAAACAGGACTAAATTTACCAAATTTTCTTGCTCATAGAGGCGTTTCTTTCATAGCGTCTCTATTCTTGTTAAATAGACTTTTAAATTTAATAAATCTTATTATTGCTATGACCAACGGATTGATTTTTTTAGGCCCACCTGGCTCAGGTAAAGGAACTCAAGGACAAGTTTTAGCACAACATCTCCAAGTTCCCCACATTTCCACAGGAGATATTCTAAGACAGGCGATCGCAGACAAAACACCATTAGGAGAAAAAGCTAAAGATTATATGACTAAAGGAGAATTAGTCCCAGATAATTTAATTTTGGATTTAATTCGAGAACGTTTGGGAGAAGCTGATACAAAAAAAGGTTGGATTTTAGATGGATTTCCCCGAAATGTTGCCCAAGCAGAATTTTTAGATCAATTACTACTAGCAATTAACCATCAAGCAAAATGGACAGTGAATCTTAATGTTCCTGATGATGCGATCGTAGAGCGTCTTTTGCTCCGAGGCAGAAACGATGATACAGAAGTCACCATTCGTCGTCGTCTAGAAGTTTATCAAGAGCAAACCGCCCCTTTAATTAACTATTATCAAAAACAAGGTAAACTCTATCCGATTGATGGCAACCAAGCTCCAGAAGAAGTGGCCAATATTTTGCAAAATTTAGTTGCGGCTTAGAAAATGTTGATTAGAGAGGAAGTTATTTAGAAAAAACTTAGCTATTTTCTTCTTCTCTATAATTAAGATCAGGCATTAAAAAATATTATTCAGGGAAGAAAACATGACAACCACGATTGTTTCACCCATTTCTACTACCGAAATTATTCCCTATAGTTTATTGGAAGGCGGCAAAAAACCTACCTTTGGCAACCGTTCAGTAGAAAAATTTTTATTGTCCGCGACAGAGGCTTTACAACAAGCTCGCCCCGATAACATTTCCATGGTGATTGCTGTAGCTCCTGGCCAGAAACTTCTTAATGAACCCTGGACTCGGCCTTATAAGCCTAATTCAATTACTTTTTATACTTTTTTCGATAAAAACAACACTTACAATACTTTTTCGGCAATAGAGGCACTTTCAAGCATTATTGCTCCTATTTATCGTGAGACAAAAATTCTCGCGCTAATTGATCCTTTGCCAACTAAGATGACAGAAGATTTTCATCGTTTCTCTGGAGAAATTAAGGCTCAACTAATTAGTTCAGGTTGTATTCTCTATTCAGCTTATGGTAAGCAGAGATGAAATATCAATATCAACGAGTTGCAGAAAGAACTCTAACAGCAGCCTCAGCAATGCTAGATATTCAAATAGACGAAATGGCTGCTTTCTGTTGTTATCACGCCTATGAATCTACAGCATCTGCTTTGGCGGCCTCGAAATCCCAAAAACATGGGCCAAAAGTACGGCACGAAGACAAACTTAAAACTTTTTTAAAGTGTTCTGAAACCATCGGTAACGACCAAATGACAGATAAAATAGCTCAATTGAACATGGAAATTAGTTCTTTAAGAAATCGGTTACTTTATCCCAGAGAAGTGGATGGACAGATCAAACTTCCTGAAGATGAAGTATCTCCCCAACAAGTTGAACGATTACTTCAAAATGTTCAGGTCGTTGTGAATTGGGTCGGACAGCAAATTTAATCCCAGCAAATTCCGTAAGATTCCCTCAAAGTTTGTTAAGATAGCAAAGGGCCGCTAAAAAAGCTGTCTGTGTTTGTTGCGTCTTTAGATTTATTTTTATCAGGAGGTCGTCAACCAATTGTCAAAACAAGACCTAATTGAAATGGAAGGAACCGTGATGGAATCCCTTCCCAATGCGATGTTTCGCGTTGACCTAGACAATGGTTTTAACGTTTTAGCCCATATTTCTGGCAAAATTCGCCGAAACTATATCAAAATTCTACCAGGCGATCGCGTAAAGGTAGAATTAACTCCTTATGACCTGACCAAAGGTCGAATTACGTATCGTCTTAAAAATAAAAAATAATCTTTCGGCAGTGAAAAAACTTATCAAAAACATTTATTTAAGACTTTAGCAAAAAAAGCTGACAGTAACCCACAATATTGTTATAATAATAAGCTTGCAGTACTGCCCAAAAATATCGGAATGAAAGTTAGAGCATCCGTCAAGAAAATGTGTGAAAAGTGTCGCGTCATCCGTCGGCGCGGTCGAGTTATGGTGATTTGTTCCAACCCTAAACATAAGCAACGTCAGGGTTAGAAGCTATATTAAGCATTGCCATGAAACCAATCGTAAGTTAAAAAACAATCAATCATACAAAGGGAGAAACAACGTGGCGAGGATAGCTGGTGTTGACCTGCCCAGAGACAAGCGTGTGGAAATCGCACTTACCTATCTCTATGGTATCGGTCTATCACGATCTCACAAAATCTTAGCAGAAACAGGAGTAAATCCTGATACGCGGGTTAAGGAATTAACCGATGAGGATGCCTCAACCCTACGCACTTATATCGACGACAACTATGAAATTGAAGGGGATTTGCGCCGTTGGGAAGCAATGAACATCAAGCGATTAGTTGATATTGGAACATATCGGGGTCGTCGTCATCGCATGGGATTACCTGTGCGGGGTCAACGGACTCGAACCAATGCCCGTACTCGTCGGGGTCGTCGGGTTACTGTTGCGGGTAAGAAAAAAGCCCCATCCAAGAAATAATTCTATTTCTAATGTAATTGAGTTAAACAGAGAGTTTAAGCAAAAACTATGGCGCGACCAACCAAAAAAAGCGGACCGAAGAAACAGAAGAAAAATGTTCCTAGCGGTGTTGCTCACATCCAATCTACATTCAATAATACAATTGTCACTATTTCTGATACCAAAGGAGACGTAATTTCCTGGGCATCGGCTGGCTCAAGTGGCTTTAAGGGTGCAAAAAAAGGCACTCCCTATGCGGCACAAACGGCTGCTGATAATGCGGGTCGTCGAGCAACGGAACAGGGCATGAGACAATTGGAAGTTCTCGTTACTGGACCTGGTGCTGGACGAGAAACTGCCATTCGTGCGCTTCAAGGTGCTGGATTGGAAATTACTCTGATTCGGGACGTTACTCCTATTCCCCATAACGGTTGTCGGCCTCCAAAGCGGCGGAGAGTGTAATTGATTGGGCAGGATTTTTTTGCTGATCTTAATAGCTCATGAGAAAAAGCCTGACAACAAATTACTAAGCTAGATAGCAATAAAGGGTTATGGACGGTAAAGCGAAGGGAGGTCACTGACGTGGCGCAGTTTCAAATTGAGTGTGTTGAGTCTAAAACTCAAAAAAATCAAAGTCAATATAGTAAGTTTGTTCTAGAGCCACTGGATCGAGGGCAGGGAACAACTGTTGGTAATGCTCTAAGAAGGGTAATGCTTTCTAATTTAGAAGGGGCGGCCGTGACTGCTATTCGGGTAGCGGGTGTCAATCATGAATTTGCCACTATTCCAGGAGTGCGAGAGGATGTCTTAGAAATCATGCTTAACATGAAGGAAGTTATCCTCAAAAGCTACACTGACCAACCTCAAATTGGTCGTTTGCTCGCGATTGGCCCTGTGACCGTTACGGCTGCTCAATTTGAGGTTCCCTCGGAAATCGAAGTTATCGATCCTAATCAGTATGTCGCAACCCTAGCGGATGGGGCAAAACTGGAGATGGAATTTCGAGTTGAACGGGGTTCTGGTTATCGGGCGATTGAGCGGAGCAAGGATGATTCTTCTGCCCTTGACTTTTTGCAAATTGACTCTGTTTTTATGCCTGTTACTAAGGTTAATTATGGTGTTGAAGATATTCGTCCCGATGGTTCGTTGGTGAAGGATCGCTTAACGTTAGAAATTTGGACAAATGGCAGCATTAATCCCAAAGAGGCTCTTTCTGAGGCTTCAGAGATTATTGCTGATTTATTTAATCCGCTCAAAGATCTTAACGAGCTTGAAACCAGTCAAACAGATTATCAAGACGAAATTAATCCTGAAAATCAAATTCCTATTGAAGAATTACAACTTTCGGTTCGGGCTTATAACTGTTTGAAACGGGCGCAAATTAATTCTGTTGCGGATCTTTTGGATTACAGCCAAGAAGATCTTTTGGAAATCAAAAACTTTGGGCAAAAGTCTGCCGAAGAAGTGATTGAAGCTCTCCAAAAACGTTTAGGAATTACGCTTCCTTTGGAAAAAAACAAACCCTAAATTTAATCAACAGTGAATAACTAACAATGAAAAAATCAACAATTAGCAGTACATTTGTAAGTCTGATAATTGGATGAATAATTAATATTTGATGGTTTCTAACTGTTCATCATTGATAATTTTAACTAAGGAGGAATAAAAAATGCGTCATCGGTGTCGCGTACCCCATCTGGGCAAACCAGCCGATCAGCGGAAAGCGTTGTTGCGATCGCTGGCTACTGCTCTATTACGACATGGGCAAATCCAAACCACTAAAGCTAGAGCAAAGGCTGTTCGCGGTGAAGTAGATCACATGATCACTTTGGCGAAAGAGGGTTCTTTGTCGGCTAGACGGCGGGCATTGGGCTATATCTATGATAAAAGCTTGGTTCATGCACTTTTTGCGGATGCTCCAGAGCGTTATAAAGAGCGTCATGGTGGCTATACCCGTGTGGTAAGAACTTTGCGCCGTCGGGGTGATAATGCAGAAATGGCCATTATCGAATTAGTGTAAGGTCATTTTTTGTGGAACAGCAGTCTATCCCTGAAAAAAAACGTGTTGCCTTAGTTATTCAATACTTGGGTACGCATTTTCACGGTTGGC
>JANNLO010000274.1:0-35218 GCA_031396835.1 Snowella sp. SOY_38_metabat_116 | reverse complement strand
ACAGGGAATCCATACTGATCAAGTTTTGCCCAAAATTGACTCCATCTTTCCTTTGTCAACACCAAAGCCCGTAGGCTCAAAATAATTCCTGCTCCTTTTTCTTTCCATCGCATCCCTGAACAGCATAATCGTTGTTTTACTAATGTCTTACAGGCAGCTTCCGTTACTAAGGATTCAAGAGATAGCGAAGGCAAATAATGTTCCTTTAGAACCCACATTCAGCAGGTAGTGCTATGAGTAAATATACTCAGCGAGCAACTCCCAGCAGGTTATTTTGCCAAAATAGGATTTATTAAAAAATAGTGAAAACCTTTTCTGGGTAAGCATTTTATGCTTTTTTCTTGTCGATAAAGAATGTGCCTGTATTTGACTTCAAACCTGACTCAGCCATAGAGACAAGCATCACTTCATCCCAAATCTCCTCTATTTGAGATTTAGACAAAAATACCTAAATTCCTGTAAGTCCCTCTATGACTGGATTATAAAAAATAAAAAATATGCAAAATAGCCTGCTGAACGTGGGTTAGAATGGGGCTACAGTGCCGCTAAAATCAACAATCAGTGGAGATGGTTTCCTCTCTAGGAAAGTCCTATGGGATCTCTGTCAATGTTCAATTTTTAAGGTATTTACGATGGCAACCGAAGGTAAATTAGAGTTAACTATCAAAATCAATGAGTTCCCTACCAATGTTACAACGGCTGAGAATGGCTGGAAATCCTTTGATTTAGACTGTGATGGACGCATTTTTAGTGTTACTTTCCGTCCCAAGGTCTTTAAGAAAATTGAGGATGCCCAAGCTAATTTCCCAATGTGGGTGGCGGCGATCTCAGGGAAGTTAGGAGAGGCAACCGAGAAAGGATTTATCTTGGTTGACCCTAATATTCAGATTTCTGAGAAGAAACCTAAAGAACCGAAACCGACTCAAAATTAATTAAGCTCAATAGGTTAAGGGGTCTTACTTTTCCCGTTATCTTTTTATTTGAGCGATCACTTGATTTCTCCCTATCTCAAAGTCCTATTCTCTCGTCAGCCATTGTTATTAAACCCAGTTTATTGAAAGCGGCGAAGAGTTTGAAACCCTTATTCTGTCGTCGTTTTAAGACTTAACGGGAAAAGTCAGATTGTAGAACAGGCTTCTAGTCTTTGGACAGGCAGGATGCCCATCCCACATTTTATGTTTAATTGCAACCAGCTACTTAAAGCGATCAAAGAGTTGACTTCTAGGATGAATAATCCTCTGCACTAGCTTTGAGAGCCATATCCATAAAAATTTGTTGAGAACTTTGAATGTGATCATCATGAGATTGACGTTGGACATATTTGCCATCTGAGCGCAACTCCCAAGCATGACGATTATCAGCTAAATGAATGCCTAAAATTTCTTGCAATTCCACAAAAGCTTGCTCTGACTCGATGGGAGTGATTGCTTCAACCCGACGACTTAAATTGCGTGTCATCCAATCCGCACTGCCAATATACATTTCTTCTTGACCATGATTATGGAAATAGAAAATGCGAGAATGTTCCAAAAAGCGTCCGACAATGCTGATAACACGAATATTTTCACTCAATCCTTGAACTCCAGGTTTTAAACAGCAAATTCCTCGGATAATCAGATCAATTTGTACACTTGCTTGAGACGCAGCATAAAGAGCTTTAATAATGGGCGGATCAACTAGAGCGTTCATTTTTGCGACAATTCGACCACTTTTTCCTTTTCGACAGTGATCTGCTTCTCGCTGAATCATTTCGATCATGCGATCGCGCATATTAATAGGAGCGACCAATAGTTTATTAAAACTTTTTTGACGAGAATAACCAGTTAAGAAATTAAATAAATTCGTTAAATCTGTTCCCAATTCTTCCTGACAACTGAATAAGCCTAAGTCGGTGTAAAGATTAGCAGTTTTAGGATTATAGTTTCCTGTGCCAATATGAACATAACGACGAATTTTATTCTGTTCTTGACGCACAACTAAAATAGTTTTTGTATGGGTTTTTAATCCTACCAAACCATAAACAACATGAACGCCAGCTTGTTCTAATTTTTTGGCCCAATTAATATTATTTTCTTCATCAAAACGGGCTTTTAATTCGACTAAAACTGCTACTTGTTTGCGATTTTCGGCGGCGGCAATTAAAGCACTAACAATAGGAGAATCACCCGAAGTACGATAAAGCGTCATTTTGATGGCTAAGACATCGGGATCATAGGCCGCTTGGGTTATAAATTGTTGAACAGAAGCCGCAAAAGAATGGTAAGGATGATGCACCAAAATATCTCCATTGCGAATGAGTGTAAAAATATCAATGCCTTCTCGCTGAATTTCTCCATCTTCATTGCCATCTACAATTTCTTTAACACCTTTTAAAAAATGAGGAACAACGGGATACCAAGGTTTATCTTTTATATGGGGACAGGGCAAGGATAAAAAGAAGAAAAGGTCTTTTAAACCCAACATTCCGTCAATGTCGTAAACTTCAATTTCTTCTAATGCTAAGTCGGTTTTTAGGCGATCGCGGACTGCAACTGAAGTGGAAGCATGAATTTCTAAACGGACTGCTGATTTTCCTAACCAACGTCTGCGAACTTCTTGTTCAATTGCCAATAAAAGATCATCGGCTTCATCTTCTTCAACGGCTAAATCTGCATTACGAGTCACGCGAAAAGGATGACACTCCTGAATAATCATTCCCGTAAATAGAGCCTGTAAATTGTGAGCAATCACCTGTTCTAGTGGTACACCAGTCCAAACCCAAGCTTTTCCATTGAGATTATGACAGAGTTCTTGGGGTAAAGAAACAAAGCGTGGCAACACTTGAGGGACTTTAACTCTAGCAAATAGTTCTTCGTCTGTATCAGGATCTCTAACAACAACAGCCAAGTTTAAGCTCAGGTTGGAAATGTAGGGAAAAGGATGGCTGGGATCAACGGCTAAAGGAGTTAAAACGGGAAAAATATGCTCTTCAAAATAGGCTTGGAGATGGGCACGTTGCTCCTGAGTTAAGTCCACATAATTGGTTAAATAAATTCCCTCAATTTCTAATTCTTGTTTTAGGATATTTTCAAACAAATCTGTTTGTTGCTTAACCAAAGGGCGTAAATTTTCATTAATGGCAGTCAATTGTTCTGTCGGAGTGCGGCCATCTGGGGTTAAAGTTGTGACACCTGCTTGCACCTGCTGTTTTAGGGCAGCGAATCTAACCATAAAATATTCATCTAAATTAGAACTAAAAATAGCTAAAAATTTCAATCGCTCTAATAAGGGAGTGCGATCGTCAAGGCCTTCATGAAGAACTCGATAGTTGAACGCTAACCAACTTAATTCTCGGTTAAGGTAATCTTCGGAAGTTTTCAAATTCAGAGTATTAGTTTCAGTTTTCGTATAAGTCATAAATTTAATTACCTTAACAAAATAGTTTCTCCCGTCTCCAGCATCAAGCCTTGAAGAGATGATAAACAATCTTACAGCTAATTTACTAATTCATAATTTATCGTTTGGTTAAGAAATTTTCTTCAATCAATGCTCTCTAATTGACAGTTTTTAGTCAATTTTTTAATTATTTCTCAGATGAATTAATAACTTTAGCGGGAATTCCTACTGCCGTTTGTCCTGCTTGAATATCTGATAAAACAACCGCATTAGCTCCAATATTCACATTATCACCGAGTTGAACATTCCCTAAAATTTTTGCGCCTGCTCCAATATTTACCCGATTTCCTAATTTGGGAGCCTCAAAAGGACGTTCTAGATATCGATTTCCCAGGGTCACGCCTTGACGAATAATGCAATCATCGCCAATAACAGTGTTGCCATGAATAACAATGCCGTGTTGATGTTCAATGATAACTCGGCGGCCTAATTGAACTGTGTAGGGTAGCTCAATTCCATAAATATTACGAACAAAACGATATAAAAACCGATATAACACACTCAAAGGTGCTCTTAAAAATTTGGGTTTAATGTTCATTCTCCAGGCTCCAAATCGCTGAACAGCCACCGCTCGAAAACCTGGTTTTGTCCAATCTTGGTCATGAGCAAGCCAATCTTCTTGGATCTGTTCCCATAAATTTAAGGTTGATTTTTCGGTGATAGCGATCGCGTTTGAGGAGGCAACTTTTGACTGAATTTTTTGCTGAAAACGGGAATTAAGTTTAACCCAAAGACTATTCTCCCAAAAATCTTGGAGTCGGTGGGGCGCATCTGTATCTGGTTTTTGTTGAATCCGACTTCGCAAATTCCAGCTCAGATAACCCATTAACCAGAAAGTATCGGCAATTAATCCGTACCACCAACCATGATTTTTAACAAAATAGCGTTGTCGTGATTCAAACCAATATCGGGGAAGACGTTTGGGTTGAGTTTTGGGAGTATTCACGCCCGTACTTTGCCCGACCAAATGAACAACTCGGCTTTCGGGAACATACCAACATTCCCAACCTCGACGATAGGATTGCAGACAAAAATCGACTTCTTCAAAGTAGAGAAAATAATCTTCATCCATTAATCCCGTATCCTTAAAAACCTCTTGTCGGATGATCATACTCGCTCCTGCAACCCATTCAGTTTGACAAGTTAATTCAGAAACAGGAGGAGCAATGACCCATTTTTTTAATAATTTTGTGATAATTCCTAGCCGCAAGCCGCCATCCAATTCGCTCCAAATAGTGGGAAACCGAAAAGCTGATTGCTGGGGTGTGCCATCAGGATCTTCTAGACGACTGCCAGCAATGCCAACCTTGGGATTCGCTTCCATGAATTTAACCAAATTTGCGATCGCCCTTTGATGAATAACCGTGTCAGGATTTAGCAATAAAACATAATCGGGAGGACTTATTGAAGCTAGAGCCGTACGAATTGCCAAATTATTTCCATAGGCATAACCGCCATTTTTTTCAGCGTCTATCAAAGAAACCCAGGATTCCCAGTTTTGATTGGCGATCGCGTTTTTAATTTTTTCTGTTGAGTTATCTCTAGAAGCATTATCAACAACGGCAACTTTTACATTAGTAAGCTGCTCTACTTCATTTTTGTGAGAATGGAGACAATCAATCGTTAATTGGGCAGTTCGATAATTAACAATAACCACCAAAACTGAGGGGAATTTATCGGCAGTCGTTGCATCAACTATCATAACTGGAATCTAAAAAGAAAAAGATGACAAACTAATGACTATTATTGAGCTTGATGGGTTATGAAATCAGAAAACTTAGCAACTAATTCTGGATTTCGCCAACCCAGTTCTACCTCTTCCTTCAGGATTTTTAAAGCATTTTCCGAAGAAATAGCATCTTTATAAGAACGATTACTCGTGAGAGCATTATAAATATCCAAAATTTGAAAAACTTGGGCCAACCAGGGAATATTAGCTCCAACCAAGCCATCGGGATAACCACTACCATCCCAGCGTTCATGGTGGTGACGAATAATTCGGCCGACTTCTCGACGATAGGATACAGGTTGAAAGATTTTTTCACCGACTAAAACGTGTTGTTTAACGACTTCTCGTTCAGCTTCGGTGAGTTCACCTTTTTTGAGCATAATAGCATCAGGAATAGCCAGAGTCCCGATATCATGAAATCGAGCCGCAAAAACTAAATCTTTTAAAGCTAGGGGAGAAAGTTGTAAATATTCACCAAAAGACTGGGCAAATTGACTAAAAGTTAATTCTGAATCAAGCTCTTGAGAAAAGCGATCTTCAATCGTTTGAGCAATTAATAATAATACTTGTTCAATTTGTTCAACCCATTCAGCTAAACGTTTTTTTTGTATTAAGAGATCAACCCTGGTCAAAAGATCAACTCGTTCTAACGGCTTAATTAAAAAGGCATCAGCCCCAATTTCTCTACTTTTTAAACGAGAAGCTTGCTCATCTAACACAGTAATTAAAATAACAGGAATCATCGCCGTTTGAGGATTTTTTTTCAGTTTTTCACAAACTGCTAATCCATTATTTTCTGGCATCATGATATCCAGAAGAACTAAGTCTGGTTCATTTTTTAAGACTTCGGCTATTAGATCCGAACTGCCGTCAGATTCCAATACTTGATAGCCATCTAATTGAAGAAGATCAACGGTTGCAAGACGACTAAAAGGATGATCATCAATCACTAAAATGGTAGCTGTTTTTGCTTGTACCACAATTTTAAATTAAGATTGGTTTATAAGAATTTATTAAATAGCTATTTTTAAATTACCAACACAATTATACTCAAAATCCAGTTAATTAACAGAGTATATTTGTTATTAAATCCAATAATACTCCGTTTTTTCGATAAAATTGACAAAAGATTGAAATTAGGGATAAAAAGCCAATTTGGGTAAACCTAGATCTTCATTCCATCCCATCATCAAGTTCAGACATTGCACCGCTTGTCCTGCTTGACCTTTGACCAAATTATCAATGACCGACATGACAATCACGCGATCGGTACGAGGATCGGTTTCAATGGCGATGTAACAAAGATTAGTTCCCAAAGCCCATTTTGTTTGTGGATAAACCCCTTTGGGTAAAATTTTAACAAAAGGCGAAGAGCGGTAAAAAGCACTATAAATCGTCAATAAATCATCCTGAACTAAGCCTGGATCTCTGAGATTGGCATAAACTGTTGCTAGGATTCCCCGCACCATCGGAATTAAATGGGGGGTAAATTGAACTTTGATGTCATGTCCTGCTAGATCGCTACAAACTTGCTCAATTTCAGGGGTATGACGGTGTTTGGCAACTCCATAAGCTCCGATTGATCCTTCTGCTTCAGCTAATAACATATTAACTTTGGCTTCTCGTCCGCCGCCTGATGTTCCCGATTTTGCGTCAATAATGGCGGTTTCAGGCATAATTAATCCCTGTTTTAATAAGGGCGATAGAGCCATTAAACTAGCGGTGGGATAGCAGCCTGGACAACCGATCAATTGGGCAGTTTTAATATCTTCTCGATAAAGTTCTGGCAGTCCATAAACGGCTTTAGCTGCCATATTTTGATCTGTGCGGTCTTTTTTATACCAAGAAGTATAGGTATTTAAGTCTTTAAATCGATAATCTGCTGATAGGTCTAGAACTTTACAACCTTTTGCCGTTAAAATCGGAGCCATTTCACAAGCTAAACCGTTGGGCAGTCCCAAAAAAACGACCTGGCAACGGGACGCGATCGCATCAAGATCAATTGGCTCAATTTTTAAATTAACAATATTACTGAGATGGGGATAAATTTCCGAATAAAGTTTGCCTGCGCTGCTGTGGCCACCTAAATAAGCCAATTCAACATGAGGATGTTCTAATAATAGCCGCACTAATTGAATACCGCCGTATCCTGATGCGCCGATAATTCCTACTTGTATGCGTTCGTTCCCCATAAGTCTTTTTCCTGCGCGACTGCAATTAATTAATTGATTGAATCTGTTGCTGCATTTTAGTACCAAATCTACCTTATGGCACAGGAAATTGTGAAAAATTTAATAGATTTTTGATTTTTGTAAAGTCTTCAGTCTGTTCTATGATTCAAAATTAAGGTTATTCATAAATATTTTCGGCGATCGCGTTATGACTATTTTTCACATTACGACCCAAGAGCAATGGCAAAAAGCGCAACAAAAAGGTTTTTATACGACAGAATCTTTAGAAAAAGAAGGTTTTATTCATGCTAGTACCGCAGAACAGGTTCCCAAGGTTTTAGACTCTTTTTATCAGGGTCAAACTGATTTAGTTTTGCTTGCAATTAAGCCAGAGAAATTGGAAAGTGAGGTTAAATGGGAAGCTCCTATTCATCCCAAAACTGGATCTCAATCGCTGATTGCCGAGACGGAAAAATTTCCCCATATCTACGGAAAAATTAATCTGAATGCGGTGATGCTTCTCAACTTAGATTCGTTCTTAATCGATTCGATGATAAACTAAATTACTGACAAAATTAACGATAATAGTGAACATGGCTTCCATCCGCGAATTGCATCAACAATTAGTCTCAAAAGCGCGTTCTGCTGTTGAAATTACCACAGAAACCCTACAACGAATCGAAACGCTAGAACCCAAACTCCATAGTTTTCTCTGTGTGACGACTGATAAGGCGATCGCGGCAGCTGAAAAAGTAGATGCAAAAATTGCGGCGGGGGAAACCATTGGATTATTAGAAGGCATTCCCATCGGCATTAAGGATAATCTTTGTACACGGGGCATTCCTACCACTTGCGGTTCTCGTATTTTAGAAGGATTTGTGCCGAGTTACGAGTCAACCGTTACCCAAAAATTACTGGATGCAGGGGCGGTGATGGTCGGGAAAACTAACCTAGATGAATTTGCGATGGGCAGTTCAACAGAAAATTCAGGTTATCAGGTGACGGCTAATCCCTGGGATTTAAGAAGAGTTCCAGGAGGATCGTCAGGAGGATCGGCGGCGGCGGTGGCGGCCGAAGAATGTGTGGTGGCCTTGGGTTCAGATACGGGCGGCTCCATTCGTCAACCTGCTTCTCTTTGTGGTGTGGTAGGCATGAAACCGACCTATGGTTTAGTGTCTCGCTTTGGTTTGGTGGCCTATGCCTCTTCTTTGGATCAAATTGGCCCCTTTGGTCGCACGGTAGAAGATGCGGCGATTTTATTACAGGCGATCGCGGGTTATGATGCCAAGGATTCTACCAGTTTAAAGGTTGAAATTCCTGATTATACTCAAGCGTTGAAACCTGATTTAAAAGGACTCAAAGTAGGAGTAATCACCGAAACTTTTGGGGAAGGTTTAGATGATATTGTGGCCGAAACTGTTAAAACGGCGATCGCGCAATTAAAATCATTAGGGGCAACAGTTCAGGAAATTTCTTGTCCCCGTTTTCGCTATGGATTGCCGACCTATTATATTATTGCCCCTTCCGAAGCCTCCGCAAATTTAGCCCGTTATGACGCAGTGAAATACGGTATTCGAGAAGAAGCCGACACCCTCATTGATATGTACACCAAGACTCGTGCCAAGGGTTTTGGAACAGAAGTAAAACGCCGCATTATGCTCGGAACTTACGCACTTTCTGCGGGTTATTATGATGCCTATTATTTAAAAGCCCAAAAAGTAAGAACGTTGATTAAACAAGACTTTGATAAGGCTTTTGAAAAAGTGGATGTTTTGGTTTGTCCAACTGCTCCCACAACGGCCTTTAAAGCAGGGGAAAAAACGTCTGATCCTTTAAGTATGTATTTATCGGATTTAATGACCATTCCTGTTAATTTAGCGGGTTTACCTTCGGTGAGTATTCCTTGTGGGTTTGATGAAAAAAATTTACCGATTGGATTGCAATTAATTGGGAATGTTTTACGGGAAGATATATTATTTCGAGTGGGTTATGCCTACGAACAATCAACCAAATGGCACACTCAAAAACCGCCCTTGATTTAACTAAATTTAACTGAGTTTAATGGGTATTTGAAATGTTACAAACTCTAGTTCAACCTTTAACTTTAGAAAACTTTCTCCAATTACCAGAAACCGAACCTGGTAGCGAGTTTATTGATGGACAAATCATTCAAAAACCTATGCCCCAAGGAAAACATAGTGCGATTCAAACAGAGCTAGCAGCGGCTCTTAATGTAAATCTGAAATCCGAAAAAATTGCCCGCGCTTTTTCAGAACTTCGTTGTACCTTTACAGGACGTTCAATTATTCCTGATATTACGGTTTTTACTTGGGATAGAATTCCTAGAGAAAAAGATGGTTCGGTCGCTAATATTTTCCAGATTCCGCCTGATTGGATTATTGAAATTTTATCGCCAGATCAAACTCATACTAAAACCATCAAAAAAATCCTATCCTGTCTAGAAAATGGCACACAAATGGGTTGGTTAATTGATCCAATCGAACAAGGTGTTTTTGTTTATTTAGCAGATCAAAAAGTCATTTTTTATGATGAACCCGAATCGATTTTACCCGTCCCTACCTTTGCTCAAGATCTGCAATTAACGGTACAACAATTATTTGCTTGGCTATCTGATTAAAAAGTTATGAAATTATTGTTATTTTTTAACTAATTTCTCACGCAATTCTGTTTTAATTCGATTCAAAATTGAAGCCTCGTCTAAAGATTCTAAAATATTGGTGACAACGGTTTTTGGCCCGTCTGGCCCCCAGGAAGCTCCGTTAGCTAAATAGGTTTTCGTCACTTGTCCGATCGCATAACAAGAAAATCCCGCCACGCCTGCTTGAGTAATCGCAATAGAGAGGTAGGGAGCCAAAGAAATTCCGCCAGTAAGGGGAACTGTTAGCCCCAAAATCCCTTTAACTGAACTTAAACCCAAGGAAGCCAGAAACTCACTCGCGCTGATTCCCCCCATACTAATGCCGATTTTTTGTAAAAGTGCGATCGCCGAAGTGTGAGTCATCGTGATGCCATAAAGACGAGACAAAGCTAAAATCATCGCCACGTCAATCACTGCACCTGTGAGCAAATCAATGGCTGTAACTGGATTTAAGGCGATCGCGATGGCTTTGACCATAACTGCTTTTTGAATCGTGTCATTGGCAATTCGATTTCGTAATTCCATTTTGCGCTGAACAAATTTTTCATTAACAATATCTGCACAAAGCAACGTATTTAAGGCGACCAAAGATTTGCCTTCTCGCTCTAAAAGTTCGACAATTTTTAACTTTAATTCGCTGACTTGAGGCTGACTACGATATTGACGACGTTTAACTTTTCCAAAACTATCTTTAATTAATTCTGATAATAATGGATTAGCCGCTACCATGACAATTTCATCGGGAGAAAGTAACTCTTTCACTCGTTCATCTTGAATTTTTTTATAAATAACAAGACGGTCAGTTTCAGGATATTGATCAATTTTATTAAACACCAAAAGCATCGGTTTTCCGACTTCTCGTAATTGGGAAAGTGCATTATATTCAACCTTACTTAAATCGCCTGCAATAATAAACAGAATTAAGTCAGTTTTTTGAGCAATATCACGAGCTAAAGCTTCACGAGTTTCTCCATCCACTTCATCAATTCCAGGAGTATCAATCAGCTGAATTTGAGAGTTGCCCCAACCCGATAGTGTTAATCGTTGAACATCTGCTAAATTCTTATCCTGACTGACTTGCCACTGGACAGATGCAATTGTTTTTGTAACTCCATGAAGTGGCCCAGCTTCAAAAACAGACTGACCAATTAAAGCATTTAAAACAGAAGATTTTCCCCTACCAACCATTCCAAAAGCAGCAATTTGTATGACCGCATTATCTAACTTTTCTAGCATAAAAGAGAGATGATTAATTTCTTTTTCTAATCCTTGTTTTTCTCTAGCACTAAGATCTAAATGGTTTACTAAATCTCTGAGAGTATTTTGGGCTTTTTGATAGTTTAATTCTTCTTGTATGGACTCAAAACTTTGTAAGGCATTGTCAAAATCTTCGCTATCCCAATCATCTACTGAGGAATATTTGGTCATAAAAAGTAAGAGAATAAATGTTAATTTTTTTTAGATATTTTGAAAGAAAGTTGCGGCGATCGCTATAATAGTTTTAAGGTAATTAATCAATTTTTTCCGATGAAAGTCTCCAGTATTTTTGTTTATCCTATCAAATCTTGCCAAGGAATTTCTTTAACACAAACAGAAGTTCATCAATCAGGATTTATTGGCGATCGAGAATTTATGTTGGTGGATCAACAAGGACATTTTCTAAGCCAACGACAATATCCCAAATTAGCAACGATTCAAGTCAAAATTCAAGATAATAACCTAATTTTATCTGTTAATAATGCTCAAATTTTTATTTTAGAGCCTCGTTTTTCAGGAGTTGAAAAAATAGTTGAAATTTGGCGCGATCGTGTTTTTGCAATTGATCAAGGTGATGAGGTAGCTAATTGGTTTAAAAAAGTCTTGAATTTGCCACTTAAAGATAAAATTCGCTTAGTTAGACAATCTTCTGAGTATATTCGAGCAATTGATAAAAATTATACTAATAATCAAGAAATTCCTGTCAGTTTTGCAGATGGATTCCCGATTTTGTTGACGGCAACAGCTTCCCTTGCCGAATTAAATCGACGTTTAGAAACGAAATATCCTCATTCACCTCAATCTGTCCCAATGAACCGCTTTCGCCCCAATTTAGTCATTGAAACCGAGGAACCTTTTATTGAGAGTAACTGGCAAAATATTCAAATTGATAAATTAAGTCTGGCATTGGTTAAACCCTGTTCTCGCTGCATTATCACCACAACTAATCAATTTAACGGCGATCGCCACGCCTTACAAGAACCTCTTAAGACTCTCGGCACATTTCGCCAAATTCCTCAAGCAGGCATCATGTTTGGAGAAAATGTTATTCCTTTAACAACTGGCTCGATAAAAATTGGTGACGAATTAAAAATATTACGTTCGTAAGAGAAATCCGTTACAATTTCAGTAATTCTGTACCGAGTTAGACGATGACTGATCTTATTTTGAATGTTCGTAACTTGCAGATTGAATTTGTAAGAGAGGGAAAAAATACACCAATAATTGCGGTTGATCGCATTAATTTTGAGTTGCAACGGGGTCAAATTCTGGGAATTGTGGGCGAATCAGGTTCAGGAAAATCGGTCACATCTTTGGCAATTATGGGCTTAATTCCTAAGCCAGGTAGAATTACAAATAATAGTGAAATTTATTTTTATCCTACTTCTAATGATCACATTTCAGCAGTTAATTTAGTAACCTTGAATGAAGAAGCAAAACGTCAGTATCGCGGTGGAAAAATTGCCATGATTTTCCAGGAACCAATGAGTTCTTTGAATCCTGTTTATACTATTGGTTTTCAAATTATAGAAGCTATTCAACTTCATCAAAAAGTTAGTTTTGAACAGGCAAATAATCAGGCGATCGCGTTATTACAAGAAGTCCGAGTTTTACCTAGTAATGAAGTTTTAGAAGAAAGATTTTTAAGTAAAAATGCAACAAAAAATCAACAACGATTAGGTTCTGTTACCGAGCAAATTAAAGCTTATATTCAACAACAAAAACAAGATTTTTTGAAACGCTATCCCCATGAACTTTCGGGTGGTCAATTGCAACGGGTGATGATTGCAATGGCGATGTCTTGTAATCCTAGTCTTTTGATTGCTGATGAGCCAACTACCGCTTTGGATGTGACTGTTCAAGCAGAAATTTTAAAACTCCTTCAAGATCTCTGTACAGGCGATCGCGAAATGTCTATGATTTTTATTTCTCATGATTTAGGAGTTATTAATGAAATTGCCGATGTTGTAGCCGTTATGTATCAAGGTAAAATTGTAGAAAATGGCGATAAAAAACAGGTACTTTATTCTCCCCAACACCCCTACACTAAAGGTTTATTAGCTTGTCGGCCCAGATTGCACCCCCAACTAGCTCAGTTGCCAACCGTAGCCGATTTCATGGAAACAGGTCAAGAACCCAGAATTTATACGATTATTTCGCCCGAAGTTGAACAAGAAAGATTAACACGTTTATCTAAACAAGAACCTTTACTTTCTGTTAAACAATTAACCGTTGAATTTTTTAAATCTGGACTACTCAGAAAACAAGATTCTTTTAAAGCAGTTGATAATATTGATTTTGAAGTTTTTCCAGGTGAAACATTAGGATTAGTTGGAGAATCTGGTTGCGGAAAATCAACTTTAGCCAGAACAATTTTACGATTAATTCCTTCTCAATCAGGAGAAATTATTTTTAAAGGAGAAACTATTTCTAGCTTGGATCTTAGAGGAAAAAAACTGCGAAATCTGCGCCGAGAAATGCAAATTGTTTTTCAAAATCCCTACAATTCTTTAAATCCTAGAATTAGTATTGGTAAAGCCATTCTGGAACCGATGATTATTCATCAGGTAGTAGGAAATGATCGCAAACGCAAAGAAAGAGTTTACTCACTTTTAGAGCGGGTTGGACTTGATCCTAATTGGTTTAATCGCTATCCCCACGAACTATCAGGAGGTCAACGTCAACGAGTTTGTATTGCCAGAGCTTTAGCTTTAAATCCCCAGTTTATTATCTGTGATGAATCAGTTTCGGCATTGGATGTTTCAGTACAAGCGCAAGTCTTAAACTTGTTTAAAGATCTTCAACAAGAATTTCAATTAACCTATATTTTCATCTCTCATGATCTGAGTGTGGTTCGTTTTATGAGCGATCGCATTATGGTTATGAATAAAGGTAAATTAGCTGAAGAAATTAGTTCTGCCCAGACAATAATCACCCAACCTAAAAGTAAGTATACTCAAAAACTTATTAACTCTATTCCCCAATTTCCTGAAGATATGAAATGGTTAAATGAACAACATTAATTATTTAATAATTTTTAGTTTATCTGCAAAATAAACTTGATATAATTGACAACTAATAGTTACTTTATTTTCTTTAAGTTCGATTAATCCTAAACTTTCTAATTGATAAGTAATAGCTGAATCTGGCTCTAGCTGGCTCTGATTTAATAATAATTTTCTAAAGGCTTCTAGCAGAATAGGATTACGTTGTAGAATAAATAATTGGGCTTGTAAATAATCTTGATAAATATAAAAAGAGTTAGCAGATAATGATTCTAATTCTTCTAAAGAAATTTGATTAGTTACTAGATAATAAAAAGATAATCTAACTAAATAAGGATGCCCATTTAAGAGGTTAAAAATTTTCCTTGCATTGTTTTCTCCATTTTCTCCGACCCAATCAAGCTGATAACGATTCGCTAAATCTTGAATTTGTTGAACCGTAAAAGGTGGAATTTCTAAAGGTAATCCAACATTAAAAGGAGATTGATTAGGATCTAAAGGAAGGAAATTTTTAATCGAATTAACAATAACTAGACGTAGGTTTTTCCAGGTAGGAGATTGTTTAGATTGTTCGTGCCAAAAACGCAGTAATGATGAGAATTCATGAACGATAGCATTTTGATTAAATATCTTATTAAATTCATTAAAAGCTAAGACAATTGGCCGATTAGTAGAAACTAAAATATAGTCTTGAAAATACTGTGTACAATTCATCTTACCGCCCAAAATATCATCCCAATAGTCATCTAAATTATGCGGTAATTTTAATTGGCGACTCACATTGACACAAAACCAACGTAAAAATTTATCTAGATCTTGAAAAATAACCTCATCAACTGTTTTTAGATCAATCGTAATTGTCAAATAATCTAATTGTTTAGCGCGTTCAAGAATACGAATTAGTAGTGAACTTTTTCCCATTTTGAGCGGCGCATTAATGCACATGACGCTCCCTGGTTTACTGATTTCATAGTAAGCTAAATCTTCAATAGGCGATCGCTCAATATAGAAAGGACATTTAATCGGAATGGGACTACCTGGAAACTCAAAAATATCATTTTTAATCGTCACTTTATAGCTTAAGAAACGATCATAACCAGATATTAATATTTCTGGTTCTTGATCACTAAATCTAACACGAAAATTATTTTTAGTAATAGCTTCGCCATAAAGAGCCGAAAGATCTAGCCATAATTCAGAGGCAATATTTTTAATATAAGCTTCTTGATAATGCAATTGAGTTGCCATATTAGGGTAAGTAAAACCCATCCATGAAAAGCGTAAAATTTTTATTTTTAATGGTGTTAAGATCATTCCTCGACGGGAATTCATCAGATCAATTAGCTCTTCTACACCCATAATTTTTGTACCGATAAATAATCTACAAATTAAATAATTTCTCAACTAAAAAGTTAGTCTTAATATCATTCTATGAATATTCTAGTAGTAAAATATCAGGAAGATAATTTTAAAAGATTATTGATCATCAGCTTTACAATATTAAATATCCCAGACTATCTGATCATTAATTGCTAACATTTAACAAATAGTTATTATTGAGACTATTTTTATTCTTTTACGAACTCAAATACCTACTCAAAATTGATATTCTATCAAATAGCAAGAAACAATTTTTATTCCTTCGTATATTATCTTACAACTTTTCAAAGACTATAAATATAAAGATTTTTATCTCAAAAAAGTTACCTAAAAAGCTTGACTAAAATCGATATTCCTGTTGCTGGCGAAGTTAGAAAATTTTTTAAATGCTGAAAGAATCAATTTGTCAAAAGAAGATCAACTTGCTCAATCCCTTTTAGATCATTGTTTTTTTCATATAGTTTACGAGCTTTTGTTAAACTATTTACTGCTTTCTCGGCCTGATCGCTTTTTTTCAATGCTAAACCGAGATAATAAAGGATTTCAGGATTTTGAGGATCTAGACGGTTTAAATCTTGATAAATTGTGGCAGCAGTTTTGTAATCTTCTTGAGCTAAAAGAATTTTTCCGATGCGAACTTTTACTTCTATAAAATTCGGTTTCAATTGAGCTAATTGACGATAATATTGCAACGCTTCTGTTGATTTTTCATTCTTTTCGAGAACTTGGGCTAATTTCCATTTTGCTTGAAAATTTCGAGGATCTTGTTGAAGCATTTTAGCTAAAAGTTTTTCTGCTTCTTTCGTTTCTCCTTTATTGAAATAGGCACTCGCCAATTGTAGTGATAACTCACGCTGTCGAGGAAAATGTGGTATAACACTTTGAAGATAGCGAATGGCTTGATCCCACTGCTGTTGTTGTAATAAAGCCGATCCCATCAAAATCACGGCTTTTCCATTTTTAGGATCAAGAATCATAATTTGATTATAAATATCAAACACTCGCGCATAATCTTTTTGTCGCAACAATACTACTCCCAAACCTAAATAATATTTAACATTTTTTGGTTCAAGTTGAATAGCAGAAGAATAGGCGGTGATAGCATTAGCATTTTCTCCGATTCGCGCCAAACTGTATCCTAAACCATCATAAAAATCTGGATTATTTGGATCAATTGCCAAAGCTTTTTGATAGGCTTGAATTGCTTCCATGAAAAGACCTTGATGAACGTATAAATAACCCATTCCCCCAAATAGTTTGTCATTTGTTTGATCAATATTAGCAGCCTGTTGATAAACTGCGATCGCCCTGAAATAATCTTTTGAATCTATGTATTGTCGTCCTTGTCGTAATAATTCTCGCAACTGTTCAGCCTGAGAAAAAGGCAAATTTTGATCTTGAATTAGTTGAGGCTCAATTAATCGATCTGCTTGAGCAAAAACAGGCATTATTCGACTTCCTGTAATGCCACTTATCAAGCAACCAAGCAATAATATTTGATTCCAGACAGAACAGTCACTCATAATTGGAGTAGTCAATCTTAAGATTTTCTTAATTAATTTTAACTAAATCTTTTAATTAACAAGACTTATCCACTGACTATTGCGAATTTGTTACAAAAAATCGGCTAAAATGATGTTTGATATCCAAAAATTGCAACCTATTCAGCAAATATCCAAGTAATCTAATGAATAAGCCCATTCTTCAACCTACAGTTCTGATGCGTCCAGTCGTCATCTGGATTGCTATGTTGTTACTAGCCACGACTTTGATGGGCAATTGGTATTTATCTCAAGCTTCAGATCCTTATATTCGGGAAGTTTTATCTTTACCAAGTCATTTAAATCAAGGAAAAGCAATTTTTCAGACAAATTGTAGCGTTTGTCACGGATTGGACGGGCAAGGTGATATTGGCCCTAATTTAAAAAACGTTTCCCAACGAAAATCTCGCATTCAGCTAATTCAACAAGTTATTGGCGGAAAAACACCACCCATGCCACAATTTCAACCTAATACTCAAGATATGGCCGATCTACTCGTTTATTTAGAAACTCTTTAGGTTTATTGCTGAGCTTTTTTTTGTAAAATTCCGACAACTTTTCCTAATCCCACCGAATTAGAGGCTTTAAATAATATGCGATCGCCACTTTCCATAAATTTCTCCAAACTTTGAGTTAATGCTTCATGAGTTGCAAAGCATTGTGTGTTAATTTCTTTCGCACCTTTCACCAAATACTCGATATCTGCATCATTATTCAACACAAAAAGATGATCAATTGCCAATGCTTTAACTTTTTCGCCCACTAATTGATGAAATTCAGGCGATCGCGCTCCCAACTCTTTCATTGCGCCCAAAACAGCTATTTGGCGTTTTCCTGGGGTTTCTTTTAATAAATCTAAGGCAGCCAACATGGATTCCAAGCCCGCATTATAAGTCTCGTCTAGCAGCAAAATATCATTGCCAAGATGATAACGACAAGCACGGCCACCCGTCAGATCAATTTTTAATCCTTTTGTTAACAATTTCCAATCTAATCCTAAAACTTTGGCAACAGCTAAAGCTGCTAGAAAATTCAAGGCATTGTGACGACCAAAAAGAGGTAATGAAAAAATAAAATCATCAACTTTTAAGGTCTCAGAATCAATCAATTTTCCGTGTATATCTCCGCCTTCTAAACCGTAGGTAATTGTTTTACCTGACCATAGCTGAGCCGCTGTTTTGATCAGTCTTTTATCATCTTGATTGAGAATTGCAATGCTATTATTCGGCATTTCTGCTAATAACTCACATTTGGCTTCGGCGATCGCCTGTTCCGATCCCAAGCGACCGATATGAGCCGTACCGACATTAGTAATAACTCCGATTGTTGGCTGGGCAATTTGAGCTAAAAGAGCAATTTCTCCCCTTCCGCGCATCGCCATTTCAATGATGGCATAATCATGATCTGGAGTAATTTCTAATAAGGTCTTAGGAACGCCGATTTCGTTATTATAATTAGCATGGGTTTTATGAACTTTTCCTTGAACAGAAAGAACTGCCGCAATGAGTTCTTTAGTTGTGGTTTTTCCTACCGAACCCGTCACACCAATAATAGGTATTGAAAACTGATTTCTCCACCATTGGGCAATTTTTTGATAAGCAATTAAAGTATCTGGAACTATTAATTGCGCTATGTTTACATCCAAATTTATTTCAACTGGATGATCCACAATTAACGCGATCGCACCTTTTTCTACCGCCATTTCAGCAAATTCGTGGCCATCAAAATTCTCCCCTCGTAATGCCAGAAAAATATCTCCAGCTTGCAATAAACGAGAATCAGTTCCAATGTGTGACATCTGTAAATTCTCGGATAAACTTTCTTTATTTAAAATAGCAAAACCCATGATTTTACTGAGTTGCTCGACAGAAATTTCTAAAGTCATAAATAATGATCTATTAAGTAGTAAGATAAAAGTCTGTAGTAATCAAAAGGAAAAGGCTTTTCGCGTGATCTGGATCACAGACAACGTGTGATCTAACGCGTTATATTAAGTAAGTAGTAAGCGACTGAACTATTTATTTCATCCAGATTTAAGACTTATCTTAGCACTGCTTCCTTCTAGAAAGAAAAAATAATTTAACTGCCATAACGGTTTTATTAATAATAGACTACCAGCCGTCAAACCATTACTAAAATACTTTTTTCTGTTCAGCATTTCCTTGAAATGCTTATTATTGGGGGCTGAATGCCGTGAATAACTCACCTATCTTCAATGCCTATCAAGCAAAAGGCTCTAGCGATGATCAAGTACTTTATGATTATCTCATTAACAGTGTACAGAGTGATTCGTCTGAGCAATTATTAGATGATTTTCAGGTTTTATTTATTGAAGGACGTGGATTCAGAAATCCTCAAGTTTATACTGCGTTAGAAAAAATTGTTAGAGCCAAAAATGTAGAGCAATCATTTAATTATATCTTTAATCGTTGTTGTCATATTGTAATTAATCGTTGGCAAATGCAACCTCAAACGCAACGAGAAATTCCTCGATTAATTCATCTTTTTGATAATTTGTCAACTGGTAATAATGGCAATCGAATTCGTAATTTAGTTAAAAATTTTACCCTTACAGATCAATTTGTAAGACTAAAAAGACTAGCGGAAATTATAGATACAAAACAAACGGGAAACAATGTAACATCCGTCGGTAATCTAATTCACCGTTATCCTTATCTCTATGATTATTGCTTATTAGGAGATGATAGTAGTGACGAACATCAACAAACTGTTAGACGAGTTAAATCTCAAACAGAAAGACGTTTTGAAGTTAATTTATCTCGTTATGTAACCTATAAGGTAAGAAGCAATCAAGCTGACAGTATAGGTTTGATTTTACCCCAAACAGAATTGATTTTGCCAGTTAAAAATCCAACGTTATTAAGTGACCAAGAACTTAATCGTTCTCTCAAACATTATGTTGGCAAAGTAGAAGATGGGCAGAGTTATAAATCTATTTCTCAAAGTTTTGCTAATCATACAGTTCATACTCAAAACTTTGGAGCTTTTAAAGATGATCTTTATGAATATGTTTTGGGATCTATGGATTCTAGATATAGTCAAGGACAATTCAATAAAAAACTTTTGAATTTGTTACAAAATACTCTCCCAGAATGCGATCAGCAGAAGCCTACAGAGTTTTTAATGATGCGAACTTCTAGTCAATTATTAAACTTCTTAATTGTAGAAAGTACCCATCAACCTGAACATTATGTTTTTATTGATTTAATCACAAATTTAGGTGTGACACGAACAATTGGGCTATTTCTCAAAATTATTTTATTCTCTAAAAAAGTAAAGCCTTATCTAGAAAAACGTTTTTCTATTCTTTTTAATCATTACGAATCTTTCAGTAGAGAAGGTGTTCCTTGGCTGGTTAAATCACTAGAAAATATGCAGTTAGCCTTAAGTGTTCATTTTGGAAAAGTAGATTTATCTGGTTTGAAACAAAGTCAATTAAGATAATAGGCGTTGCTGATTTGGACTATGAATCTTTCTTCGTTTTATTTGAAAAATCTAATCTCAAACTGGTTTTTGGATATGTGTAAAATCATCATTCATATCTTGATTCAGCAACGCCAGATAATAAACTAGTTGTTATTTAGAATTAATTTCGACTCTTTATTTATTATTTATTCATTGCGAGAAACTTGCTGCAACTCTGGTTCTGAAAAGCGTGACTCAGCAGTCGATAAGGCGATGTTTTGAGTATCTCCTTTGGGCAAACTACGAACTGCGGCGATCGCTTCTTTGATCATGACGGCCATAGGAACTGCCACCACAACTCCCAACAATCCACCGATTCTGGCTCCTGTTAGCAAGGAAATTAATACCCAAAAAGGATTTAAACCGGTGACACTGCCTAAAACCCTGGGCGCAATGCCATTTTCGACAATTTGTTGAATGATTAACGCAACTGCTAACAATTGTAATGCTTGACCAACATCCCGTAGAGCAACCAAAAAGGTAATTAGGGTGATTCCGACTGAACCTCCAAAGGGAATCAAGGCCATGACTCCTACTGTTAATCCAAAGAGTAGCCCAAAAGGAACTTTCAGCGCGACAAAACCGAGAATTAAACCAACTGCCATGCAGGTCGCACTAATGAGTTGTCCTAAAAAGTAATTTTGAAAACTTCGACGTAGGGTTAGAGAAAAAGGTTGTTGGATGCTATGAGGTAACCAGGTAATGACGCTCTGCCAAACATCTTCAGTGTGTAGAAGTAAATAAAATGTCAAAATAACTGTTAAAAGAACATCTAACAAACGAACTACGGTAAAGACGGTTAGACTCAGTGCAATGTTTAAAGTTGTACCTGCTAAATTTTGTAATTCAACAGCTAGACGGCTATTGATTTGAGTAATAATTCCATCAAAATTAATCGGCAATCCTAATAAATTTGCTTGTTCATCCAAGAGAATAAGTTGACGTTGACCAGAGTCTAACCATTCGGGTAAACGAGCGACTAATTGCTGTGCTTGGGTAAAAGCAAGAGGAACAAGAGTTACACCTAAAGCTGAAAAGACAAATATGGTGATTAAAAAAACAAAGATGGCGACAATGCCTCGTTGGAAACCCTTTTTTTCTAGCCAATTGACGGGATAGTTCAAAAGAAAGGCAAAAACTGAAGCAATTAAAACAATGACGAATAGTGATTGAAAGTAACCAAAAATTGCGAATAAGGCTCTAGCATTTAAGACCATTAAAGGGGCTGCTAGAAGTACGACTAGGAGTCGAGAGAGAAAGTTCAAGGATTCCCACCCATTGATGAACCAGTTTCGTTTTGGAGAAGATGTCCCGGAATTGACTATCACAGTCGCTACCCCGTCCGCTAGAGTGCTAAAATTTTTAAATGTTAAGTTGTCTTTATTTTAAGTGAAGAAGGGTTTATCTGTGGGAAATTTGTAGCATTAGGGTGCGATCGCAGATTTCAAGTATTTCTGATCAAAAAGTTAATCTTGTTTAACGGACGATGGAAATATATTTATGAAAATTTTTGGTTCTTCTCAAATCTCGTTTTTTCATGAGGGTTTGACCTGAGCAAAAGACCGTTTATAGTTGATTTAAAGAGAGAAATCTTAAATATCTTAAATAATAGATTATGAAGTTATCTATTTGTAAAAATTTATTAATAAATACGTTAATTAATCCTGTAATCTAATGATATAGAGATATAAACAGGCTGAGAAATCTTTTTCAACAAAAAAATCTAGAATAAAATTCAGCAAATTAACGGGGAAATTATCCTTTAAACTGTTTTTATTAAGCTAAAGAGAGTTTATCCATAATTCTCACTCCGAGTTCTTCCTAAGATACATTGAATCCTATCTGAATCGGCAGATTATCTGACTTTTAATTATTGTTTCTTAGATCGAGCATTATAAATCAATAGGATTATGGAAGAAAAAAGATTAAGCCTTAGTGAAATTCAAAAATCAACGGAAAATATTCCTTTTTTTTATGGATTATCAAAAGAAAGTTTGAAAAATTCCATCAGCCATATTGTTACTCGTCATCATCCAGCGAATCAGGTTATTCTCCTAGAAAATGATTGGGGCGGTTCGGTTTATTTTATTGTGGATGGTTGGGTAAAAATTCGTACCCATAATGGGGATGGAAAAGAGGTGACGTTGAATATTGTTGGTAAAGGCGAAGTTATTGGAGAAATGTCGGCTCTAGAAGAAATTCCCCGTTCCACTGATGCTATTACCTTAACTCCAGCAACGGTGATAAGTATTTCGGCCTCAGATTTTTTAGCTCTTTTAAAAGCAGAACCCATTGCCAGCATTCGTCTTACTCAATTGATGGCTAAACGCTTGCGACAGGTTAATCGACGGCTCCGATTACGAGAAGCAGAAAGTTTGTCTCGCGTGGCTGATACTTTATTATTTTTGGCTGAAGGTCAAGGTAAAACTACTCAACAAGGAACAACTATTCCTAATTTACCCCATCGCGAATTGGCGAGTATTACGGGATTAGCACGCGAAACTGTCTCAAGAGCTTTGACAAAATTAGAGCAAGATGGTTTAATTTCCCGTGAAGCTGATAACGATAAAATTTGTATTCTTAATCTTAATGCGTTAGAAAATTTAATTGATTGAAATTAAAACACTTTGTGATTACACATTTAACTAAAATAGATTTTTTTTGCTTACTGTGTATGAGTTCAAACCTCAAATGCTAATTAAATAAAACTTTTAATAAAAAGAATGTGATTTTGCTTTTTAGGTCATACTGTATATTCAAATAGTTGTATTTTTTTGTTGGATTTATCTTGAATAATTTCTATGACTTTTGCGGGTGACAATACTAACTCTGATCTAAATTCTCGTTCTGTAGAATTAGATGATGATGACAATTGGGTTGATCAAGAAATCAATGAAACTGTCTCTATGCAAGCTACAGCAACAAAATCGACTCAATTTAAAAAGCGATCGCAGCTAAAATCTCCCCGAACTTTGGCGATGGTGGAAACTGCTTTTTTGGCCAGCACTGCGAGTTTAATTTGGCTAATTAATTATTATTTTCCCTTGGGGCCAATTCTGACGATCTTTTTTTCAATTCCCATTGCCTTAGTTTATTTGCGTTGGGATCATCGAGCGGCGATCAAAGGCGTTGTTGTGGCGGGTCTGTTGCTCTGCGTTTTGATGGGGCCCACTCGCAGTATCGTTTTTCTCATGCCCTACGGAATGTTGAGTCTGCAATTAGGATTTTGTTGGCGACGAGAGGCTCCTTGGTTTTTCTCCATCTTTTCAGGTGCTTTGATTGGAGCGTTTGGTTTCTTTTTTCGAGTTTGGCTTTTTTCGGTCTTATTAGGTGAAAATCTTTGGCAATACGCCATGATTCACATGACTAATTTGTTAGACTGGGTTTTTCTGAAGTTGAATATTTTGGCACAACCAGAATTTACTCTTGTTCAGGCGATCGCGGCGTTGATGATTTTTGTGAATAGTTTCATCTATGTTTTTGCGGTGCATCTGGTTGCCTTGCTGGTTTTTGACCGCTTGGGAAATCCAATTCCGCGTCCCCCCAAATGGATTCAGGTTATTCTAGATTGGTGATCTTTTAAAAAAACCAACCGTAGGAATGCAAACCTTTTCCTAAAATATTCACCCCTAAATAACAAATCCAAACCACGAAAAAACCTGTTGCAGCAAGAATAGCAGGCTTACGACCTTGCCAACCTTTGGTGATGCGAGAATGGAGATAGGCCGCGAAAACAAGCCAAGTAATTAAGGCCCAAGTTTCTTTCGGGTCCCAACTCCAATAAGAGCCCCAAGCTTCATTTGCCCAAACGCCTCCTGCGATAATGCCAATTGTCAACAGGGGAAATCCTAAACCAATAATGCGATAACTAATATTATCCAAAGTGTCAGCGAGGCTCAAGCGTTGAGGAGATAGAGAAATATTTTCTGTTGCGGTGACGGCTTCTAAAACAGCGATATTGCTATAATTACAAGTCTCTAAAGATTGATTAATATTGCTTTGAACTGTTGCTGCTTGTTTTAACAATTGTCCTGGTCGATAGCTGCCTGTGCCGACAGAACTTCCTCGCAATTCTACCGATTGACCCATTGTCACAACCAGAAACGCGATCGCCAACAGAGAACCAACCATCAGAGCCGAATAACTAATCATCATTACGCTGACGTGCATCATTAACCAGTTGGACTTGAGAGCGGGAACCAAGGGCGCGGAAAGTCGCATATCGGCGGGCAGAGTTAGGGTTGCAAATGCCGTAATTGCCATCGCCACAGGGGTTGTAAAAACGCCAACTAAACGGCTCCGACTCATGTTTTCGGCAATCAGGTGAACGGTTGTGACTCCCCAAGCCAAGAAAAATAAAGATTCGTAGAGATTGCTGATGGGAAAATAACCCGCTTCTAACCATCTGGCTCCCAAGAGTGCGGCCATACAAAGATTCGCGATCGCAACACCAACAGTTCCAAAATTGGTTAACCAAGCATGGGGAAAAGCTGCCCCAACCCAATAAACCAACATAGTCACAAAAAGGACTAAAAAAGAAAGATTATCCAGAAGGTTTTCTAAATTGATTAAATCCATAGGGCTGCTCTGCGAAAAAATGGGTCTAATAACTATTTTATCGGGTCTGGTGGCACAGTGTGATTAAGTGAAAAAAATAAGTTTGGTTAGGAAGAAGTTGTTTTTTCAAAAACGCAACATAACTAGCAATTTTTCATATAAATCTTTTTCTGGTTTTGATGGAACAAATTCAACTTTTCTGGATTGATCATCAATTAATTTAATAACTTTTTTTCTGATTTTTCTATTATTAACAATCTTTAATTGTGGCTATTTTTTGTTAATCAGCACTTTGCAAAAGTCTCCATAAGTTTTAGAAATTGATCGCAAATTAATGAGCAGTTTTGTGAATCCTTATTGGTTGAAAATTATTGCCTAAGCGATCGCGTTCACCATTGTTAGCTTAAATCTTTGGTTACTCTGTCAAATGGGGATCAGTTTTTGGCTTTGAGTCTAGAGTATTATTTTAAAAGCCAGAAATATTGCCAGCGATAATAAAGATTCTCAGTCGTTGTCGTTGTTTAATACTAAAGTTTATAATTACCTTGGTAAAAAGAAAATTCTTGCTGTTTATTGACTTTGGCAAGGGGGGTTAACTCAGGGGTAGAGTGGTATTTTCACACGGTATAAATCATGGGTTCAAGTCCCATATCCCCCATCAATTTTATAAATAAATAGAACTATCAATTCGACTTTCCTGAACTCTATTTGATTTGGGACGATTTCCATCTGAAAACAGCACCAAAACTTGCAGCAGTCAATGTACCCAAAATAGTTAAAGGTTCGGGAACAGCTGTGATCGTTGAAGCTTCTGGAAAAGATATATTACTATAGTTTTTGCCCTTACTAAAAGGAATATTCATCCCAAAATTAAAGAAGTTTGAAACGCCAGATGCTTTATCAACTATTTCAAAAGATAGAGGGTTAACTGTCATAGCGGAAGCAACTTTAATGGAGCTTTTGTTGGTCGATAAATGAAGAAAAGTATTGTCAGAATGTGTAGAGAAGTTGGATAAAAATATCCCCATTTCTGATTTCGATAAACCTGATGAAGTTGAAAAACCCTGATCAAAATTTATGCCTCCTAAAAGATGGAGAAAATTTTGTTGAGAACTATTGCTGATTTTATTCGGTTCTTTAGCTTGGAAAAATATTGGACATTGTGAGAATAAAGAAGTAAAAAAGTAACCCATTCCCAATCCTACAGCGAAGATTCCTCCTTGCTTGAGGTATTGTGCTTTTAGTTTATTAAAAAGTTTGGGCTTAGGTTTCTCAAAAAGGTTATTTAGTGATGGTGACCAGAGTTTACGAGCAGTGTTAGTAAGATGCTCAAAGATGGGAGTTTCAACTTGTTTTAAATGTTGAAAATAAGCGATCGCAGAAGTGAGAGAAATAGGAGAAAGGGGAAGAGCTTTTTTGATAGAATTATGTAAATAATAGCGTTGACCATCGTAGAAAAGGAGTCCATCTGATACCATTTTTTTAAGTAAGCTATTCGGAAAGGAGGCGTTCATAAAAAATAAACATAAAGTGTAATTAATAGTAAGTAGAAAAATTCTCTGACTGAGCAAATCTCAAAACTAAGAAGACTCTTTAAAAAAAAGAATCCCTTTCAATTGCTCTTCGGATAATCCGTGTTCTCCTGCAACATTAAGAGTATTGATCAATGAACGCGCTTCTTTAGGCAGTTTTTCGACTAAATCAATTATTTTTTCTGCGGCTGGATATTCTTCTAATAGTTCTTTAAAATCACCTAGTTTTTCTTCTAAAGATTGATCGCTATTGAAAATATCACCAATTTGTCCTGTCTTTTCTGCTAGTGAGCCGAGCCTTTTTTTAGTGGCGGTACCTTTATCAACAAGCTCTTTAAACTTATCCACTTTCTTATCAACTGAGCCTAGCACTTTACCAAAAGCCGAATCTTCTTCTACTAATTTTTTAAGGTCATCAAATTTCTCGTCTAAAGATTTATCACTGGTAAAAAGTTCCTCAATTCCTTCTGTTTTTTCTACTAGTGAAACAAGTATTTTTCTAGTAGCAGAATCTTCACCAACAAGCTCTTTAAACTTATCTACTTTTTCGCTTAGGGCGGCATCACTAAGATTATTCAGATTTTTTTCAGACATATTAGTTACTCCATAAATTTTGGATTCAGCACTAATTTTCAGGGAAAATTTACTAGAAACAGCTAGATATATTTCAGCTTTTATTGAAATAAAAACTAATTAAATTAATCGGATTCAAACATTTTCTTAAGACAATCTAAACCGCGATCGCTAAACTAATCAAGAAAGAATATAATCTGAGAGCAAACTATTTGTAAGAAAACTCTTAACAATAATATCAATACTTTCAACTTCCATTTCTAGATTTTCTAAAAATAACATGACTCGATCTTTATAAATACAACAAATAGATAAATATCTGAAATTATTAGCACTTTTTGTAATAATAAAAGCATCGTTCATAAAGTAATTTTTGACACCTTTGTTAAGAAAATAATGTTTCAAAGTTGATCGAGAAAAAACGTTAGAAAAACTATTAATTAGGCGAAAAACTATGCGTCCGTAAACAACATCAAACAACCTAATTGGCGTTGCTAATTTAGAATATGAATCTTCTTTATAACATTTTAAAAACTAGACTTATACTGACTATTGAATATGTGCAAAATTGTTATTCATATCTTGATTTAGCAATGCCTCCTAATTAAACATAAATAGTTGTAAGAATGAAGTTTTTACACGGTAAATGAACATATTTTTGCTTAATATAAGGTTCCTCCATGCTCAATTATTCTACAGAAATTTAATTTAGATAATTTAAAGAGTTTAGACAATTCAGTCATGCTAGAATCTAAAAGATCTACAAATAATTGTAAATTAAAATATTGACTTTATAATTAAGATGAGTTTAAAAATTGGTTAAGCTTTAACATAGAGTCTGCTTGACACTTTCCTGTTGTAACCATTCCAAGGAGAAGGAAAAAATGAGGGTAAAGTTGAGATAACTTATTCGATTAATGGATAAAAATATTAACAAAAAAGAGAGTCGCTTTTATATCGCAAAACTCCCTTAAACTGTAAATTAATAAATCAGAAAGAAACTACTAAAGTGCGTTTGCACCCGCTACCACTTCCAACAACTCTTGAGTAATTGCTGCTTGTCTGGCACGGTTATAAGACTGGGTTAAAGAACCAATCAATTGACCTGCATTTTCACTAGCATTACTCATCGCTGTCATCCGTGCGGCCAACTCACTAGCGGCTGATTCTTGGAGAGCGCGGAGTATTTGATTAGTATTGTACAAAGGCAACAGAGCATCTAAAATTTGCACAGGATCTTGCTCAAAAATCATATCCTGGGGAAAATTGGAAACTTCATTACCAACTTTTTCTCGTTCTACTTGAAACTTTCCACCGCGAGTCACAAGGCGAAAAACTTCATCATCTTTATTGTCTAAACCCTCAATTGTTAGGGGCAGTAGAGTTTGAATGACGGGCTGAGAACTAATTAAAGACAAAAAGCGAGTATAAATTAACTCCACTCGATCAACCGAAGTAGAGACAAAAAGAGAGGTCAGTTCGTCCGCAATTCCAGCAGCTTCAGGAGCAGTGGGAATTTGATTAAGGTTAGTGTAGTTAGCCGCAACATTGGCATCACGACGACCAAAATATTGAACCGCTTTACGTCCTACTAATACCATCTGGACATTGATGCCCTGGGCTTGTAGTTCCTTCATTCGTTGTTCGCCGCGACGGATTGCGTTGGTGTTGTAACCGCCACATAAACCGCGATCGCCAGAAACAACCAAAAGAGCGACAGATTTTACATCTCGTTGAGCAAAAAGAGGAAGATTCACTTCTCCAGAAGCAAGACGAGTTTGCAGATTATATAAGACTTGAGCTAAAGCATCAGCAAAAGGACGGGTTGCAAGGACTTGTTCTTGGGCGCGACGAACTTTGGCCGCAGCAACTAAGCGCATGGCTTCTGTAATTTTTTTCGTATTTTTGACCGACTGAATGCGATCTCGGATAGCTTTTAGATTAGGCATATTTAATTAATAATTGATAGTTGATAATTGATAGTTGATAGTTAGGGATTAGTTATTTTAAATTAGCAAGAAATAAACTTGCTCTTTTACTATTAATTATTCCCTATTAACTATCAACTATTCCCTAACTAAGCAAAGGCTTGAGTAAATTCGTTGATGCCTTCTTTGAGAAGGGTTTCTGCTTCATCGGTTAAGGCTTTTTCTTTGACCAAAATCTCAACGTATTTGGGCTTATTAGTTTTCAAATATTCTCGTAAACCTGTTGCAAATTCCGTTGCTTTTTCGACAGGAATTTTGTCAATATAACCGTTCAAACCTGCATAAGCAATGGCAACCTGTTCCCATACACCCAAAGGAGAATTTTGAGGCTGTTTGAGAATTTGACGCAGACGCTGACCTCGTGCCAATTGGGCTTGGGTAGAAGCATCTAGATCGGAGGCAAACTGAGAGAATGCTTCTAATTCAGCAAATTGAGCGAGTTCTAGCTTTAATTTACCAGCAACTTTCTTCATTGCCTTAGTTTGAGCCGCCGAACCTACCCGACTAACGGAAATACCTGCGTCGATCGCTGGACGGAAACCACCATTAAACAAGTTGGTAGAAAGGAAGATTTGACCGTCGGTAATAGAAATTACGTTGGTAGGAATGTAGGCTGAAACATCACCCGCTTGGGTTTCAATGATGGGTAAAGCAGTCATACTACCACCACCAAGAGCATCACTCAATTTAGCCGCACGCTCTAATAAGCGAGAGTGAATGTAGAAGACATCTCCAGGATAAGCTTCACGACCAGGAGGACGACGCATCAACAAAGACATTTGACGGTAGGATTGAGCCTGTTTGGTCAAATCATCATAGATAACGAGAGTGTGTTTACCTTGATACATGAAGTGTTCAGCAAGAGTTGCACCTGTATAGGGAGCGAGATATTGCAGAGTAGCAGAATCATTGGCATTAGCGGCAACAACAATGGTATATTCCATCGCGCCTTTTTCAGTTAATGCGTCAATAACTTGAGCAACGGTAGAAGCTTTTTGACCGATCGCAACATAAACACAAACCACATCTTCGGATTTTTGGTTAATGATTGTATCGATCGCGATCGCGGTTTTACCCGTTTTGCGGTCTCCAATGATTAATTCTCGTTGACCCCGACCCACAGGGATCATCGCGTCAATGGATGTAATCCCCGTTTGCATCGGTTCACAAACAGACTTCCGAGCCACAATTCCAGGCGCAGGAGATTCTAATAAACGAGTTGCTGTCGTGGCAATGGGGCCTTTTCCATCAATCGGACGGGCTAAAGCATCCACCACACGGCCGAGCATTGCATCTCCAATGGGAATTTGAGCAATTCTTCCCGTCGCTTTAACCGTACTGCCTTCTTGAATCCCCAAGCCATCACCGATCAATACTGCACCCACATTATCTTCTTCTAAATTAAGGGCAATACCAATGGTTCCGTCTTCAAATTCCAATAATTCCTGGGACATGGCTTTTTCTAGCCCATAAATCCGAGCCGTACCATCTCCCACTTGCAGGACAGTTCCGACGTTAGAAACCTGAACATCTTGGTCATAGGACTCAATTTGTTGGCGAATAATATTACTAATTTCGTCTGGTCTGATGCTTACCATAGTTTTATTGTTGGATAATTTAACTAAAATGAACGTGAAACAAACTAAAAATTAAACAATTTCAGTTTCTCTTAACTTTAATCAGCACATTTTAAGTGATAATAACTGATAAAATTTCTCAAAACTGTTGGCTAAAATTGTTAAGAAGCACCGCCTAAACTTAAGCCAATACGGCGTAATTGACCTTTTAAACTAGAGTCAAATACTTGAGAACCTACTTTAATAATAACCCCACCGATAATAGTGGGATCAATCGTTGTTTGCAGTTCCACCGAAGCCGCTCCTGTTAATTCCTTAACTTTATTGCTTACGGATTGCTGTTGATTTTCGGTTAATTTTAGAGCCGAAATAACTTCAGCTAAGACCGTATTTGTCAACTGACGCAACAGGCTTAAATACTGCTGACAAATGGCTTCTAAAAAAATAATGCGCCGTTTATCAACTAATAACATTAAAAAACTGAGTAGATAAGGATTGCTTTCTGAACCTAAAACTCGTTTTAAAACTGCTTTTTTATTTTCATCTTGCACCACAGGACTGGCAATAAAATCGCGTAGATCAGGGGAAGACTCCAGTAATTCAGCCAAAGAACGCATTGATTCCCCAATAACCTCGACTAAATTGCGAGATTCAGCCAAAGACATTAAAGCCTGGGCATAAGGTTCAGCGATTTGGCTACTATATAAACTTCCTTTCATGAACGACCTCCTAATTGGGCAATACTGCGATCAATTAAGTTATCTTGATCATTGCTCGTCAAACGTTCTTTGATGTCAGTTTCAGCTTTTTCTACTGCCAAAACAGCAATACGACGTTGCAATTCACCAATCACTCGGTCTTGTTCAGCTCCTAGATCCTTGGCAGCCGTTTCTCTAAGACGTGCTACATCTTGTTCTGCTTGAGCCGCAATTTCAGCTTTCACTGTCTGTGCTCGTTGTTCAGAAGAGTCACGAATTCGGATTGCTTCTGCTTGAGCTTGAGCTAATTTTTCTTGCTCTTCTGCTAGGGTTTTGGCCGTTTGCTGTTGACGAGCTTCAGCTTCTTGAATAGCTTCGGCAATTTTTGCACTGCGATCGCCGAGGGTTTTGCCCAAAGTTTTAGGGGCATAATAAACGATTACTCCTAGCAAAATCGCCAGGTTAAAAAGGTTTGCTTCTAGAAAATCTAGATTAATTCCAAACCCTTCTTCTCCTGCCGTTTGTGCCTCTGTTGCTAGGATCAACAAGGTGTTTAGCATAATTGACATAACCTAAAATAAGGCGTTACTTAACTAACTCAGTACCTAATAATTTTTCTAAGATTTGACGACTCAGGCCATCAACCTGTTGTTCAAGAGAACGGAGAGCTACTTGTCGTTGTTCTTCAATCTCTTGAGCCGCTACTTCTTTTTGTTTTTGAGCTTCTCGTTGGGCAACTGCGATTTGTTCCGCCGCTATCTGTTTCGCATCACTCTGGGCTGTGGTAATGACTTCCTGGGATTGCCGACGAGCATCTGCAATCTGTCGTTCATATTGCGTGGCCAATTCCTTGGCTTTTGCTAACCTTTCCTTCGCTTGCGATTCGTTATTGCGGATGTAATCGGCCCGATCATCGAGTACCTTGTTTAAGGGCTTGTAGAAAATGGCATTTAGCACAAAGGCTAAAGCAATAAATTGCAATGCCATGAAGGGCAGGGTGGCATCAAAATCAAACATTTTTTTTACTAATTTAATTCAGATGTTTTCTATTAACCGAATTTAACTCAAAAAGAGTAAAAAGAGACCGTGAAGTAAAAAGTTAAGAACGAAAGAGTTAAAAAAGTAAAAAAGTAAAATTTTTTGATCTTTATTTCTTGCTGATTAACTTTTCCTCACGTCTCCAAAGCAGTCAAAAATTAAGCAAAAGGGTTGGCAAATAGTAATACTAAAGCAATAACCAAGCCGTAAATGGTCAAAGATTCCATAAACGCCAAAGATAAAAGTAAAGTACCGCGAATTTTGCCTTCTGCTTCGGGTTGACGAGCAATTCCAGAAAGGGCTTGACCAGCCGCATTACCTTGACCAATACCAGGTCCTATGGAACCCAAACTAACGGCCAAAGCAGCAGCGATAACGGAAGCAGCAGCAACTGTAGGAGTCATGATGATTTTTTCCTTTTAAGTAAATTAAGACAATGTTACAAGTAATAGATTTAGAAGCAAGTTCTAATCATGTTCTTCGTGTTCACCTTCCGACTCGATCGCCTCGTGAATATAGGCTCCCGCTAGAGTCGCAAACACTAACGCTTGAATAGCACTGGTAAACAATCCTAAGACCATTAGGGGCAATGGCACAAATAAAGGTACTAATAGCACCAAGACGGCTACCACCAATTCATCCGCTAGAATATTGCCAAAAAGACGGAAACTGAGGGAAAGAGGTTTGGTGAAATCTTCTAAAATTTTAATCGGTAAGAGGACAGGAATTGGTTGCACATAGCTGGCAAAATAACCTAATCCTTTCTTACTTAAGCCCGCATAAAAGTAGGCTAAAGAAGTTAACAGAGCCAGAGAAACCGTTGTATTAATATCATTTGTGGGAGCAGCTAATTCAGCACCTTGAGGCAGATGAACCAGCTTCCAAGGCAGCAATGCCCCAGACCAGTTGGACACAAATATAAATAGAAATAATGTGCCAATGAAGGGCAACCAAGGACGATATTCTTTCTCGCCTAATTGGTTTTTTGCCAAGTCTCGTAGAAACTCCAAAACGTATTCCATAAAATTTTGGATACCGTTTGGGATTCTTTGAATATTACGAGTTGCCGCCAAAGAGGCTATTACCAACAGACCGATTACAAACCAAGAAGTTGTAAAAGTCTGTCCATGTAATTTGAGATTTCCGATTTCCCAATACCACTGCTTACCAACTTCTAAAGCAGCTAAAGGAAACAAATTTACAACACTCAAACCAGCTAACATTGTTATTCGGTGAGATTTATTTTAGTTAGAACAAAGGATTTTTTAATTAATTGTTTCTAGAAATAAGCGATCGCAGAATTTGATCTAATTATTTTCTATTTACTTTTAACTATTCCTTAACTGAACTCTTTCTCGACTTTTCATTTTCTAGTCTGCTGTGGGCGTAAAAATACCTTGGAGCATATAGATAATGATTGCGGCTTTGTAGGTCAGGAATCCCAGAAAAACAGGCAAGATCTGTAGTTGTTGCCATTTACTAGCAATAATGATTAATCCAACAAAAAGAGCTAATCTTTTCGCGCCTGCCCGCCCTGATTGAACGCCTATTCGTTCCACATCTTTGGCTAATAACCGCAAGTACAGCAAACCGACACCCGCACCAATTAGATAATTTAAGGCAATATTGAGGGAATAAATCCACCAAACGCAACCAAAAATAACGACTGTTGCTCCAATGGTCAATAATAACAACTGACGTTGCAATTGATAAAAATCTCCCATAGAGTTGGCTGAATCTGAGGCTGGAGAACCAATTTGCTCAGAAACTTCAGTTACAGACATAGAATCAGATGGTGGATGGGTCGGAGTCACACTTTTTAGCTACTGGCAAATCAGAGATTTTTGGCTATGGGGTCTTGATTTCCAGTAATCTGGATAGACTGCCCTGAGCCAGAAGCAATCATATCACGGCTTCGTAACACAATTTTATTTTTTGTTAAACGTCTAGATTTATCCTTTGGATGTCAATAAATCTTGCACTTGAAATTTACTTTTAATTTGATGTTGAGGCAAAACAAGAAAAGCGATCGCGTTGGAGAATTTAAATCTGTTTTTATTAAACAAAAAAAATTCCCTAAACTTTGCATAATTTGGGAAGATTTTATTTTTAAGATATTTTTAAAGAACGTCAATTAAGCGTCTTTTTGATCTTTTTTACTTTTAGCTAATTTGCGTTTGAAACCTGCACCAAATCCTGCGGCAGTCATGGCTCCGAGAATTGTTAAAGGTTCAGGAACGGCGGTGGTAACTGATACGTTGTCTAAACCAAAAAAATCAGGATCTTGTCGAAATCCGAAGCTTAGTGTAGTAGAATTGGTAACTGCTGTAAAACTATAGCTATATGGAGTATAAGAACTACTAGGAAGGCCTGTTGTGTTCACTAAGTAGTTTCCATCAATTAGTAGTTGAAATGCGTTAGGAGTACCATCATTGTTTTTTAAATCATAGGTAAGATCATATTGTAGACCTACCACTGTCGATAAGTTTTGAGAAATATAGCCCAAAGAATCTACAGGGCCAGCCTCAAGCCCATAACTACCAGAAGACACGTAAACAGAAAAGTCAGTTACACCAAATCCACCAGTGTTAC
>JANNLO010000266.1:0-14857 GCA_031396835.1 Snowella sp. SOY_38_metabat_116 | reverse complement strand
ATAACACTTGGCATCATCGAGAAGATTAATCAGGTTTATTTCCAGCATTCAGCGTGAGAGAGAAGAATTTATGAGTATTTATCCTACCAGTCTTTTATACCTCCCCGAAACACCTATTGAGCCATTTATAATTGGAATCATATCAAAAAAGCTATTTATTTATTAGATTAAAACTCTTATTAATTAGAAAAAATGCTATTAGAACTCAAACGATTTGATATTCCACCAGGGCAAAAAGTTTTTTTAAAAAATGTAGATTGGCATGAATTTGAACAAATCTTAGAAGAATTAGGAGAACATCGCGCCACAAAAATTTCTTATGATCATCAGCTTTTAGAAATCATGACTCCTTTACCTGAACATGAACGTAATAAAGAAAATATTAGTGATTTAATTAAATGTTTATTAGAGGTTTTAGAAATTGAATTTTGTACCCTGGGATCAACAACGTTTAAAAATCAATTAATGGAGTCTAGTATTGAGCCAGACAATTGTTTTTATATTAAAAATGAAGCAAAAGTCAGAAATAAAAATCGTTTAGATTTGACCATCGATCCACCACCAGATTTAGTGTTAGAAATTGATGTAACTTCTCGGACTCATCCAAAGATTTATGTTCAGTTGGGTGTTCCTGAATTATGGCGATTTGAACGGGGAAAGTTACAAATTAATCTTTTACAAGAAGGGAGCTATCGTGAAGTTGATTTTAGTCCTTATTTCCCTGATGTACCGCTTAGAGAAGTAATTCCTGATTTTTTAGAGCAGATGAAAATAATTGGGCGAAATAAATCAATTAAAGCCTTTAGAACTTGGGTTCAAGAGACATTAACTTAATTATATTCAAAATGTTTAGAAATTATTTAAAATGACATTTTATCTCGACTATAACGTTTGGTTTGATAACAGTTAGTTCGATTAATTTTATTCACTTAAAACAAAAAAATAATTTTTTAAAACTGTATAGTCAACCCTTTTTAACACTAGAAGAAAATATCTCCGAAAAGATTCAGACATATTTTAAATTTCATAAATAGACCAAAAACTTTTTTAAAGTTTAGTTCCGCACTCAGGACAGAAACTATTGCTTGTGGCATTTTTAGCTCCACAATGATTGCAATGAATTAACTCGATCGCCTGAATAGTTTTCCGTTCAGGAAGACCGATCATTTGGGAATTACTCTTGCCTGGAGCCACCATTGGATAACAATTTTCATCCTTTTTAACATGAACTTCCATGACAACGGGGCCATTGTGGGCTAACATTTGGGTGATCGCGCTTTCTAGTTGGCTATAATCCCGAACGGAAATTCCTTTCATACCATAGGCTTGGGCTAAAAGCTCAATGTCAGGCATCCCCGATTGCATATTAGAAGATGAATATCGCTCTCCATAAAAAGTTTCTTGCCATTGACGAACCATGCCCTGCCAACCATTATTCAGAATCACGGTTTTGACATTAATGCCGTATTGTACCAATGTTCCCAGTTCCTGTAAATTCATCTGGAAACTAGCATCACCACTGATACAGATCACCTGATCTTCGGGTAATGCAACTTGCGCCCCCATAGCAGCAGGCACACCAAAACCCATTGTTCCTAAACCAGCACTAGAAATCCAACGGCGCGGCCCATTTTTCAGGAATTGAGCAGCCCACATTTGATGCTGTCCCACATCGGTTGTGTAATAAGCATGAGGAGCCTGACGACCAACTTCCACAATCACTTCCTGGGGAGAAATACTGCCTTCATAGTGGGGAGCCGTTAAGGGATAATCTTCTTGCCAACCGTGAATACGCTCTAACCAAGCTTGTGTTTGTTCAGAATGAGTCGGAAAATCCAATTCTCTGGCGCGTTGCAATATTTGCTCCAAGACGTGGCGCACATCTCCCACAATCGGGACTTCGGGAGAGCGATTTTTTCCGACTTCGGCAGGATCAATATCAATGTGAATAACTTTAGCATTGGAGGCAAATTCATCTAATTTACCCGTCACCCGATCATCAAAGCGCGCTCCAACCGCAATTAATAAGTCACACTCACTCACCGCAAAATTGGCATAGGCCGAGCCGTGCATGCCTAACATTCCCACCGAAAGCGGGTGATGTTCATTAAAGGCTCCGATTCCCATTAAGGTCGTGGTGACAGGCATTTGAAAACGTTCAGCTAATTCTTGAATTTGGTTATGGGCATTAGCCGCGATCGCCCCTCCACCAACATAAAGTAAGGGTTTTTGGGCTATTTCCATTAAGTGCAGAGCCGCATTAATTTGACGAGGATTGCCCTTAACCGTGGGACGATAACCTGATATATTCACATCCCCAGGTTCAATCGGGATGTAATCACATTCTTCTAAACCAACATCTTTTGGCACGTCAATTAAGACAGGGCCAGGTCGTCCTGTACTCGCAATATGAAAAGCTTCAGCCACAATACGAGACATATCACTGGCATTACGAACGACGTAGGAATGTTTAACAATGGGTAGGGTAATTCCAAAAATATCGATTTCCTGAAAAGCATCAGTCCCAATTACGGGCCGCCCGACTTGACCCGTAATAATCACCATGGGAATTGAATCTAAATGGGCTGTGGCGATTCCCGTGACTAAATTAGTTGCACCTGGCCCTGAAGTTCCAAAACAAACTCCAACTTTCCCTGTTGCTCTAGCATAACCATCTGCTGCGTGGGCGGCTCCCTGTTCGTGTCTGACGAGAATGTGTTGGAGATCTCCCCGTTCTTCAGCCCGATATAGTTCATCGTAAATGGGCAAAATTGCGCCACCTGGATAGCCAAAAATATGTCTAACTCCGTGACGATGGAGACTGTCAATTAAGGCAAACGCGCCACTACGACGAAATGAAGGCAGGGTGATGGGAAAAGTTGTTTTGGGAATTGAAGAAACCACAGGGCAAACCGTCAACTTTGAGTGTTTATTTGTATGACTTAATTTTAATTTTGTTGTTAAGGATTTAACCTTAAAAGTTTTAGTTTATTCTTATTACTGTAACAGACTTTGTATTTTAGAGGAATTTTTGCTTTTTGTCGAGGGATTAAGTTGATGGTCTCAGAAAGATTTTGTGGTTTCTCTCCGAGTCTTTTGGGGAAATGATTGCTAGAAGTTAATTATAAATGCTTCAATATTCCTTGACTAAAAGTAATAATTATTAATAATTTGTTACAAAGGTTTCGAGTTGAATTAAATTTTGAATGGTTCTGAGCAACTTATTCAAGACGATATTATTGTTTTAGCCGCTTCTTAATTATTTTGTGGTTTTTAGATAAGTTTTTTTAATTTCTATTTGGTTCAAGAAAACGGCGATCGCTGAAAATTATTAATTGATTCTGAACGGTTGATAACTTGAAATCCCTTTAAACGTTAAGATATAAGACTATTTTGTTTTTTAACTAATCTTCCTAAATTTATTTTTTACCAAACTTACAATTTATGACGAGTGAATGTTTACCCGAACTTGAGAATGCAGTTCAGCAACGCCGAAATTTTGCCATTATTTCCCATCCTGATGCGGGAAAAACGACGCTAACGGAAAAATTGTTGCTGTACGGGGGAGCTATTCACCAAGCGGGAGCCGTTAAAGCCCGACAAGCGCAACGTAAAGCCACTTCTGATTGGATGGAAATGGAGAAACAACGGGGAATTTCGATTACGTCGACGGTTTTACAGTTTAAATATGAAGATTTTCAGATTAATTTATTAGATACGCCTGGACACCAAGATTTTAGTGAAGATACTTACCGAACTTTGGCGGCTGCGGATAATGCGGTGATGTTGATTGATGCGGCGAAAGGGCTAGAACCGCAAACCCGAAAGTTATTTGAAGTTTGTCGTTTGCGATCGCTCCCTATTTTTACGTTTATTAATAAATTAGACCGACCAGGACGAGAACCCCTCGATTTACTGGATGAAATTGAGCAGGAATTAAAATTACCAACTTATGCGGTGAATTGGCCAATTGGCATGGGCGATCGCTTTAAAGGAGTTTTTGATCGTCAGAAAAAGCAAGTTCATCTATTTGAGCGTCGAGATCATGGCAGTAAAATTGCTCAAGAAACGATCATGGATTTGGGCGATCGGCGTTTAGAAAAACTGTTAGATCCTGAATTATATGCCCAACTTAAAGAAGATTTAGAATTACTGCAAGAATTGGGCGGAGAATTGGATTTAGAAGCTGTTCATGCTGGGCAAATGGCTCCTGTTTTTTTTGGTAGTGCGATGAGTAATTTTGGAGTGGAGTTATTTCTAGAAAACTTTTTAAAATATGCCCTAGAACCTGGTGGACGCAATTCTTCCTTGGGAATTTTAGAGCCAACCTATCCTGAATTTACAGGTTTTGTGTTTAAACTTCAGGCAAATATGGACCCGAAACACCGCGATCGCGTGGCTTTTGTGCGAGTTTGTACGGGGAAATTTGAAAAAGATATGGTCGTCAGTCATGCTCGAACAGGCAAAACAGTACGTTTATCTCGTCCCCAAAAACTCTTTGCTCAAGACCGTGAATCCATTGAAGAAGCTTATCCTGGCGATGTTATTGGCTTAAATAATCCGGGCGTTTTCGCGATCGGAGATACTATTTATAGTGGTCAAAAATTGGAATATGAAGGCATTCCTTGTTTTTCTCCTGAATTATTTGCTTATTTGAAAAATCCTAATCCATCTAAATTTAAACAATTTCAAAAAGGTATTCAAGAATTGCGGGAAGAAGGTGCGGTACAAATTATGTATTCATTGGATGAATTTAGACGTGAACCAATTTTGGCAGCCGTCGGACAATTGCAATTTGAAGTTGTGCAGTTTCGGATGTTAACAGAATATGGTGTTGAAACTAATTTAGAAAATTTAGGATATAGCCTAGCGCGTTGGGTTGCAGGAGGTTGGCCTGCGATTGAAAAAGCGGGACGAATTTTTAATACTTTGACTGTTAAAGATAATTGGGATAGACCAGTTTTATTGTTTAAAAATACCTGGAATTTACAACAAATTATGGGAGATCATCCTGAATTGAAATTAACTGCGATCGCGCCTGTGGGAACTGGTTTACAACCGATTTCTTCTATTTAATTTATCAGCTAATAAACCAATTATGAATGTTTTTCCGTCTGAATTTACTAAAGAGAATCAAAGAAAAACGAGTCAAAAAAATCAGATTATTTATTGGCTATTGGGATTTTTATTTTTAGTAACAACATTAGCGACAACTCATTATTTTCGGATATCAATGATGGGTTTAGTCACTTTTGTTTTGGCCTATTTAAGTAAAGGAATTAGACGAAAAAAATCTAATTAATTTCTTGATTTTTTCAAGTAAAAAAAATAGTTTCTAACTTTGTTATCAAAAGAGTTTTTGTAGTGAAATATTGATTTATTATCTCATTTTTGACTTCTTTAAAATACTTTTAATAAATTTAGCTTTCAGAACTTTTTTAATAAATTCTGTTCTCATTAAATAGGAAACCGCTTCATCATTGATACAGCTTTTCTCGCATTATCTTTTAATCTTGGTGCAACATTAGGAATTTGAGGAATTTGCAAAAGCAGATCAATAGTACGCCGTAAAATCCTGACAAGATCTCCTTCATCTAAACTCGTATGACTAAATAATTCATCCCAAGTTGTTCCTAAAGCCCATTGTTCTACTAATCCTAATAAATCTACTTCTAACCAAAGTGGAATAGTAATTTCATGGCGTTTTTGAGTCTGAATTAATTTGCGTCGTACTTCCCAAAGATTAGTGCGATCAAGGTAATAAATCAAAAATAAAATAGTTGAAAGTTGCAAACTTAAATTAATATTTGAACGCAAAACAAGGCTCATTAAAGTTAAATTTAAACCAGGACGAAGAGCCGCTAAAACTTCAGGAGCAGGATTATAATGTGTCCAAGTATCAGGGCGCAGAGTTTCTGTAATAAGTCCGCTCACCGCAGAGGCTAAATGATGAGGAGCGAGATGATTAAATTTTCCCGACATAAAAACTAAGCCTAACCAAAGCTCATTTTCTCCGCGTAAAGTGGCGGCCGCTTCCCCTAAAGGAGTAGGAGAAAATTCCTCTAGGGCTTCTAATTCTTGTAGGATAGCAATTAGATCTAAAAATTCTTGCCAATAATAAGATTGTCGAGATTGCAATCGTTGATATTCTATTTGACGTTTTTCTAATTCTTCTTTGAACGTGACTCGTTGATAATATCCTTCGATGATACGCTGGGGGTTTTTATGTTTTTGTAAAGGATGAGTATCGAGAATTTTTTGGACGTGATCGACTCTTTGTTGTTGTTCTAAAACTTCAGGAGCAATTAATAAAGTTAGGGCGGCTGATGTAATTTGTTGAGCAAAAGATAGACTGGTTTCATCTCCTTTAAAGGGTTTGCCAGGAATTAGAAATTCTAGTGGCGGTAGTGTTAAATTTGTTAAAAGATAGGCGGGAATAATACCTTCATTAATCATAAAAATATCGCTAAAAGTAGCACGATACCAACGATTATCTGTTCCTAAACAAATGAGCTCGGGAGCTTGACCAAATCCCTGGATTTTTTGCATTAAAACAGCGATCAAAGGTGTTGAAACTTTAATATATTTTCCTTTTAAATGCAGAATTTTTCCCAGAGGTAATTCAGCCAATAATGATGTAAGTTCTTTTCTACGATTGGTTTCCGCCTGTTGTTGTAAGAGTTTAAGCAATCGTTGTTCTTCTCGGAGTCTAGCTCGAAATTTTTCAAAACTCCGAATTTCTGTTTCGTTAGTTCCTGCTAATTTAATATCTAATTGGGCTAATTGAGTAAATAAACGCGCGATCGCAGCTTGAGTTGGTTCCAGTTCCAATTGAGCTAAATATTCGGCAAAACTACGCTCTAAAAGGTCTTTAGCTTCTTCTACCGTATGTTTTTGCAATAAATTGAGAACCATGCCATAGGTCGGCGTAAACCAACTTCTGAGAGGGTCAGCATTAGCAATTGCCAGATGAGCCGCTTCTTTTGCGCCCTCAAAGGGAGATTGGACGGTAACAACATGACCAACAGTATCCATTCCTCGACGACCAGCGCGGCCTGCAATTTGCATAAACTCAGACGGCGTGAGCATACTGTGACCATCATCAGTACGTTTGGAAAGAGCAGAAATGACGGTGGTTCGGGCGGGCATATTAATTCCAGCAGAAAGGGTTGCCGTTGCGAAAACAACCTTGATTAAACCCATTTCAAAGAGCTTTTCGACTAATTCCTTCCAACTAGGCAGAACTCCTGCATGATGAACTGAAATACCGCGCAATAGAGGTTCAATTTGTTCTAAATGGGTCATGGGAGATGATTTTGCCAACCATTGCCAGAGTTTCCAGGTTGTTTCGGGTTCACTGCTCAGGGTTTGGGTCATTGTCTCGGCCCATTCTTGCGGATTCAGGAGAAAGCTCAGAATTTGTTCAGCAAAGTAAGGATGTTCAATACCAAAATCAGTTCGTAATTTTTTTTTGATTACGGGATTTTGAATTAGAAAAAAGGATAAAAGATTGAGTTGAATTATTTGAAATTCTTCGGGAGTAACTAAATTCAAATTGCGGAGTTCTTTAACCGCTTGTTCGCAAGCTCTGCGACTAAAAATAACATAAATTGCGGGCAGAAAATCTTGCTCTTGTAATTGTTGAATAATCGTTAAAACACTGGGACAATCTTCTCTTCTTACACGTTTTTGTTTTTGATCTCGCTGGGATTTTTTGGGCAATAAATAGGGATTAACACCGTTATTTTTGTTGTTAAAAAGGGGAAATAAACCAGCTTTATTACTAAAGTGAAAATGAAGGGGAACGGGACGAAAATCTGAGTTAACTAATTCACAATAAGCTGAAGCATCGTCAGGCGATCGCCGTTGGAGACTTTTGAGAGAACTGCCCAAACGAACTTGATTAATCCAATCGGTTAATTGTTCGGGTTTACCAATGGTGGCAGAGAGGGCGACCAATTGAATAGTTGCAGGGCAATAAATAATGGATTCTTCCCAAACCGTTCCCCGTCCGCGATCGCTGATGTAATGGCATTCATCAAAAACGACTGTTTCCACATTTTCTAGGGACGTTCCCACCTGACCAATGGGCGTTTCATAGAGCATATTACGGAAAATTTCGGTCGTCATCACCACAATGGGCGCGTTGCCATTAATCACCATATCGCCCGTAATCAAACCAACTGCCGACTCTGGATTTTCAACCCCAATTTCTCGCAATTTATCCTGAAAATCTCGGACTTTTTGGTTAGAAAGAGCTTTGAGTGGTGTTGTATAAAAAACTCGTTTTCCCCTGGTTAACGCCCGATAAATCGCATATTCTCCAATTACTGTTTTTCCTGATCCCGTGGGCGCACAAACAACGACTGATTTGCCCGCTTCCAAAACCGCGATCGCCTCTTGTTGAAAATCATCTAGTTTGAAAGAAAAAAGGTCTTGGGGCGTTAAGTTCGGCAAAAAGAAGTTTTTCACTTGAATTTAAGATAAAACAATAAAGGAGAATGAAATATTTAAAAAACCCAAAGGTCTTTTATTAACCAATATCTCTATGGTAGGATAAAAAATTGCTGTTCGTTTAAACTTTTTAATTTTTGAGTTTAAACAGTGGTTTTTATTAAACAATTCTAACCTAAAAAACTTAAGATTAACTATTAATTAATTAATGACAATTGATAATTATCTCAAACCCTATCAGCGTTTTGGTGTTCATCTGGGATTAGAAAGGATTCAGTCACTCTTAGAAAAATTAGGAAACCCTCATCAAAAAGTCCCTATTATTCATGTGGCAGGAACAAATGGAAAAGGTTCAGTTTGTGCTTATTTATCTTCCATTTTAACGGCTGCGGGCTATAAAGTAGGGCGTTATACGTCTCCTCATTTAATAGATTGGACAGAACGAATTTGTTTAAATGATAATCCTATTACAAAGGAAAAGTTCATTGAGTTATTAAAGATTATTCAACAAAAAATCCCTGAAAATAATCTGGATAATCCCACTCAATTTGAAGTTATTACTGCTGCTGCTTGGTTATATTTTGCCCAAGAAAATGTTGATATTGCGGTGATTGAAGTGGGTTTGGGTGGTCGTTTGGATGCGACAAATGTTATTCCTAATCCTTTGGTTAGTGTGATCACTTCTTTGAGCTTGGAACATTGGCAAGTTTTGGGGCCAACTTTAAAAGATATTGCTAAAGAAAAAGCAGGAATTTTAAAGAAAGATTGTCCTGCGGTGATTGGTGTTTTGCCGTCAGAAATTACAATTTTTATGAGAACTCAACTGGAACGTTTGCAATGTCCTGCCCTTTGGGTTATGCCTGCAAAAGAGATTATTAAAAATAACAAAAGATGGGCTAGATATCAAACTTTAGAATATCCTTTGCCCTTATTAGGAGAAGTGCAATTAGTTAATTCGGCGATCGCAATTTCCGTCATCAATTGTTTACAAGAAAAAGGTTGGGATATTTCTAATAAAGCCATTCAATTCGGGATGGGCAAAACTCGTTGGGCAGGAAGATTGGAGTGGAAAAAATGGCACGGAAAATCGCTTTTAGTTGATGGAGCGCATAATCTGGCGGCAGCTGAGGCTCTTCGGCAATATGTGAATAGTTTAGAAAAACCTGTTCATTGGCTGATGGGAATGCTTTCGACCAAAGATCATCAATCTATTTTTCAAGCTCTTTTACGCCCTAGCGATCGCCTATCCCTCATTCCTGTTCCTGACCATAGCAGCGCGGAACCAAAAATTTTAGCGAATTTAGCCGCAGAAAGTTGTCCTGAATTGAGTTTATTAGAAACTTTTCCCGATCTATTTACGGCTTTAGAATCGGCGATCGCATTTCCTGAACAAGATGAATTTATCACAGTTCTTTGCGGCTCTCTCTACTTAGTCGGCTATTTTTTAGGTAATTGTTCTGAATAGTTAGGTAAACCCCAATATTTTGCTCGTTCTTGTAGCCATCCTGATTTTTGCCAACGATTAATGGCCTCATTCACTGTTTGTCGAAGTCCCCAATATTGCTGTCCTTTGGGCATGACAACGGCGATCGCATTTCTGGGTGAATTAATATTTAAAGTGTGAAAATTAGGAAATTCCTGCACCCATCCCGTTAATACGCTATTATCCGCCGCAAAACCCGCAATCTTCCCTGTTTCTAATAAATTAAAAGCTTCTTGATAGGAATTAACTCCCACTAATTTTGCAGTTGGTAAGGCGGCACGAATAATCGCGATCGCGTCTGAGCCATTAAGAATCGCAATACTCTGATTTTGTAGATCCGATAAATTCTTCAGATTAGCTTGATTAGTAATAATATCAGTGCTATCAAGGTAATAATAAGGGCTAAACTCGACGAGACGACTACGGGCGGAATTAACCGTCATTTTTGCAATAACAAGATCAACTTTATCGTCCAAAATTAATGGCAATCGATCTTGATTTTTCACACTTTGCAACAAAATTTGCTTAGAATTACCCAAAATTTCTTCGGCCAATCGTTTTGCAATATCAATTTCCAAGCCTTGAAGATTTCCCTGAGTATCGAGAAAACCCAAAGGACGAACATCTGTTTTCACACCAACAATAAGTTTTCCCCGTTCCACAATTTCTGGAATATCAGCCGCCTGAGTTGGAACACAAAAAATATGATTTCCCAGAATCAGACTAAAAAATAAAATAATCGACTGAAACATTGATTTTTTTTGAGTTTTTCGATTTACTGCATCCACAGACATTTTATTAGTAATGTAAAGCATTTTAAAATAGGTTTTAATAACGTGCTACGGTTAATTATTACTTGTATTTTCCTTGTTTAATTTTCTATTATGTTAGAAACTTCTGTTCCCGAACTTCGCAAACAACTTCATCCTTTAATTTCCCAATTAGCTGATAGCATTCTGACACATTGGCATCAATATTTAGATTTATCACCCTACGAATTACCAGAAGGTTTAGGTTATATAGAAGGTCGCTTAGAAGGAGAAAAATTAATTATTGAAAATCGCTGTTTTCAGACAACTCAATTTCGGAAGATGCACTTAGAATTAGCAAAAGTGGGGAAGAATCTTGATATTTTACATTGTGTAATGTTTCCTAATCCTGAATATAATTTGCCGATTTTTGGTTGTGATATTGTTTCGGGTCGGGGAGAAATTAGTGCCGCGATCGCCGATTTGTCACCCACTAATCAGGAAAGAAAATTATCTGAATCCTACTCTCAAGCATTAGCAGAATTGCCCTTATGTGAATTTTCCCAAACCCGCGATTTACCAGAATGGGGAGATATTTTTTCGGAATATTGTCTATTTATTCGCCCTAGTAATTCCCAAGAAGAAGAAGCCTTTTTAAACCGAATTAGCGATTTTTTGCGTATTCATTGCCAACAAGCAACTCAAGCATCTGTCCTTTGTGAGAAACAACAAGCGGAACATTTAGCAGGACAACAATATTACTGTACTAAACAGCAAAAGAACGATAAAACTCGCCGTGTTTTAGAAAAAGCTTTTGGCAATGACTGGGCAGAGCGTTATATGACCCAAATTCTTTTTGATAATCCGTCTTAGGAAAAATTAATCCTCAGTTATCGACTTTAGCTGACAAAGTTTTATCTAATAGTTAATCTCAAAAAAAAGAGAAGTTACCCATTAGCAAATATATTAAATATGAAGTGTGAAGAATAATTATCGAGATTAGCAGAAATCGACTTACAAAAAGTAGGTTATATCTTCTGCTTAAATTTCCTCTTGTTATTTTTGAGCTTTCTAGTAAACTTTAAATAATTTCTAAAGTTAGGAGTAGAAAAGTTCCCGATATTATTCAACAATCAAAGTAAAAGAGTCGTATTATTATCTACATTTTGTGAATTAGGTGGACGATTATAAATACTAAATTGGTGAAAGAAATAACGGATTATTGGAGGAAACTTAGGAAAGTCAAAATGTCCATCTCCTGCCGCTACATCTGCCCAGAAATATTGCAAATCAGGAATATATTTTTCAGCTTCAGCTAAAGATAAATTTAACGGTGCTGAAGTTAATAATTTAGTCATAAAAGAAATAGAGCGATCGCCGAGAAATTGTCGAGAAGTTTCAGATAAATTTTCCCACCCAGGAACAGATTCAACACGATAAGATTGAACAGTTAATTTAATTTTGCCTGAGCTTTCATATTCTCCTTCAATAACACGATAAGGATGGGGATAACTAACTAAAGATCCAGTTGTCATTTCATAAATACCATCTTGATAAGCTAAATCTTGGACGTGTAAATGTCCCGTAAAAATTAATTTAACGCCATATTTTTTGAGGATTTTAAGTAAGTCTTTCGCATTTTCTAACATATACCTACGCCCTAATTCATGTTGAGATTGTTTGGGTAAATGTTCAATCACATTATGATGAATCATTACAAATATTTGCTTATTTTTGAGTTGTGGTAAAAGATTTTCTAGCCATTGCAACTGTTCTTGATCTAAGCGGCCAATTTGTTTTCCTTCGGCATCAAACTGATTAGAATTTAAGCCAATTAATTGCAAACCTGGCATAATTTCTTGGCTGTAATATAGTCTTTGCGGATGATTATAACCACAATGGCCATAATAACTAGAAAAATTATCTAAACCCACATAGCGATCGCGTTTTTGAGGATAAGGCACATCATGATTCCCAGGCACAACATAGGCAGGAAAAGGTAATTGTTTGAGGCGTTGTTGTAGCCAATCGTGATTTTCTGATTCGCCATCTTGGGTCAGATCGCCAGGCAATAATAAAAAATCGAGATCTAAGCTTTCTAAATGCTGAATTGCTCGATCAAAGGCGGGAATACTGACTTCTACTTGATGAAAACGATTCGGCACGTTATCAATAGTTTGGGGAATAGCGATATGGGGATCACTAATAATCGCAAAGCGAAACTGCATCATTAATAATAGAAATAGGTCATCTTTAATATAACTATAAACAGGAGAATAAATTTTGGGCAGAGTTCGTGTTCGTCAGCACGTTAATCCCCTTAGTCAAAAATATACTTCCGTTATCGCTCCTCCCGATTGGGCGCGGATTTATAGCAATTTACAGCAACCATTTCACCTCGATATTGGCTGTGCGCGGGGTAAATTTCTTTTACAAATTGCTCAACTTCAACCTGAGATTAATTTTTTGGGCATAGAAATTCGGGAAGCTTTAGTCACAGAAGCTAATGAAATCCGCGATCGCCTAGCGTTAAAGAATCTGCATTTTCTCTTTGGCAACATGAACACTTCGGCATTAAGTTTATTGGATTCCCTGCCCCAATCTTTAACAAAAGTTTCTATCCAATTTCCCGATCCCTGGTTTAAGCAACGTCACAGCAAACGTCGAGTTGTTCAACCTGAATTAGTGCAAGCTTTAGACCAATTTTTAGCTGCCGACGGACAAATTTTTCTTCAATCTGATGTAGAAAGTATGGCTCTAGAAATGCGCGATCGCTTTGCTGAAAGTCCTAATTTTAGACAAACTACAGAAACTTGGTTAGGAGAAAATCCATTCTCTGTGCCAACTGAAAGAGAAACTGCTTGCTTTAATTTGAGTCGTCCTGTTTATCGGGTTTTATTTGAAAAAGTTAACCAAAATTAAGAGATGAAATAATTAGCTAAAATTTTTTAATTTCTATTAACAAAAAGTTAAACTTTGTTTGAAAACTTTATCAGGAAAAATCTTTTTTACCTAATCATGGCTAAAAAAAATAAGGTGGGACAGACCCACCCGAAAACTTCTAATTAAAAATCTGTTCACAAAAAAGTTAACAAAAAGCTAATCTTGAGGCACAACTTCAATAATGGGTTTAACAACCTGTTTTTCGTCTGTTTTAGTTTTCAATCTCGCTAAAAATAATTGGGAAATTTCAGTTACTAATAAGGTTGCTAACAAACCATCATCAATCCAACCAATAATTGGGAAAATATCAGGTAAAATATCAATCGGACTCCAAAGATATGCCAAAGTGCCAAGCACCATCCACCAACGATACTGGGGATTCCGAATCATACTACGATACCAATTATAAAGCGATTCTAATGAGAAATTCATAGGTTTTTCCAAAGACTTAACTATTTATTATCTTGCCAAATTTTTATGAACTTGTTGAGTGTGGAAAACCCTAGATTTTGTTGGGAAAATCCTCCAAGGTATGGAGCGATCGCAATTCTTGTGTGGCAAAAACAAGTTGCATTATCAGAATGAATAATTTAATTACCTGTTGCCAATGAAGCCAGCATCAGTGTATGATAAGAGTCTTGTGAATATTCGGGGCGTAGCGCAGCTTGGTAGCGCACCACTTTGGGGTAGTGGGGGTCGTGGGTTCGAATCCCGCCGCTCCGATTTATAAAAATCCGTTCAATGAGCGGGTTTTTTATGTTTTTAGGGTTTGAGATTTCTAATCTGCGGTGAAGCTCTCAGACTGAAAAGTGTTTTTGGAAATTTTTTCTAAGGTAAGGTGCGTTAAATTTTTAGCACACCCTACAAAGTCGGCGATCGCACTTATATAAAACATAATGCGATCGCACCAATAGATTTTTCACAAAACACTACAACGGCACAACAACTCCAGCAAAACGCAATAAATCAGCAATTTTGAAGTTGCCACTAGGATCTAGGGTTGGCAAAGTTGGTACCCAGCCAGGATCTTGACGCAGATAAGATTCCGAATCACCTTGCATCAATCCAATCAATACCTCTGCCACAATGCGCCCACCCACTGGGCCTAAATGTCGTCCTGTACCAAACCCATCTATTTCCGCTTCTCGCAGAATATAGAACCAAAGCGGGGTGCGTTGATCGAGTGCGAATGGCTTGAGATCTTTGAAATCGTTTGGCTCAAGAACTT
>JANNLO010000236.1:0-9468 GCA_031396835.1 Snowella sp. SOY_38_metabat_116 | reverse complement strand
CTGGTTCACCAATTAAAGCGGGGTCTAAAATTGCTAAACCAGTGACCAATCCGATCGCGCCCATGATGCAAATGGGAAACATATAAAGAATGTCGTTCGGCCAAGCGGGTTCGCCATAATAGTTGTGTCCCATGCCCTGAGCAAGTTTAGCTCGTAAATAGGGATCACTAAGATCGGGTTTTTTGAGGATTGTCATCAGGGAATTTTCCTAATAGTTAAAAATTGAAGAAGCTATTAAAAGTTTGGACAGTGTTCAAATAATTCAATGGTTAATAATTTAAAAAATTAGCCGATCGACTTTTATCCTAAACTGTCCAATCTTTATCAGTTTATAGGGGGCCAGAAATACCTTGTTTACGAATCATTAAAAAGTGAGTTAATAACAACACCGCAATGACCCAAGGTAAAACAAAAGTATGCAGACTGTAGAACCGAGTTAATGTCGCTTGACCCACACTAGGGCTACCTCGCATGAGTTCGACCAGTTGATCGCCCACTACAGGAATCGCCGCAGGAACTCCAGATACAATATTGACCGCCCAGTAACCAACCTGATCCCAAGGCAAAGAATAACCTGTTACCCCAAAACTAACGGTCGTAACCGCTAACATGACACCTACAACCCAAGTTAATTCACGGGGTTTTTTAAATCCACCCGTTAAATAAACACGGAAAACGTGCAGAATCATCATTAGCACCATCATGCTGGCAGACCAACGATGAATGGAACGGATTAGCCAACCAAAGTTAACTTCGTTCATGATGTATTGAACGGAAGTAAAAGCTTCGGCAACGGTAGGCTTGTAATAAAAGGTCATGGCAAATCCAGTGGCAAACTGGACAAGGAAACAAGTTAAGGTAATTCCACCTAGACAGTAAAAAATATTGACATGGGGTGGAACGTACTTGCTGGCAATGTCATCGGAAATCGCTTGGACTTCCAGACGTTCATTGAACCATTGGAATAATTTTGATTCGGTGACTTCTTTAGAAAACATTGAAGCTATACTTCTCTTAAGGATTGTGAGTAATTTGGAAGTTGACTCTATTAAAAGTCAGGATCGTAGTATATATAAGCGTACTATGACAGGCTCACCTAGAAAATAGACACAGCTATTTATGAGTGAGTTGGAGGATACTATTAAAAAATGTAACACAGCTTTAATGTTGAAAGCTAGGCTGTCTAAGTCTTGTTTTATTTTTGCTTAGGTGGAGAGACGAGGGGAAAGTTGCGATCGCGCTAGGATAGGTTTTTCTGGGAAAATACTACCAGCGAGTGCTGTGGACGGTTAAAGCTTGTTTTAGGTGTTAATATTGGGGATTATTGTTGAAACAAAGACAAAAATAAAATTTTACAGGTACAGAAAAGTAGCTAAGTTTTTCGATTGAAAATAGATAATATGGATAAACTTTTTAAAAAACTGGTAGATTCGACAGAGCCAACTATGGACTCAAGCTTGCGGCGAGATTTGACAAGCTTATATGAACACTACCAACTCAATTATGAAAATTCCCTTTCATCTTCTCATGTGGACGAACATTTATACAAAATTATTTGTGAAAATCTTGTAGGTGATCAGTTATACACGACACAGCTTTCTAACTTAAAGGATCAATTATTTTTAGTCCACTTTATTAAAGGGGAAAAACTACAACCTTATCTTGGGATTTTAGAAATTATTATTGGAGCTATTAACTGGGGTAGTACGGTTACTCCGACAAGTCAATCAATTCGCAAATTAGTAAGCTTTGATTGTGAAGAAAAGTGGCAAAATGCGCTCCAAGCAGCAAGGGATTTAACTGTAATTTATCCAAAACTGATAGAAGACTATACTCCCCAGTATTTAGAAAGATGCTATAAAAGACAACTTGTCATATCGAATGCGGCAATTTTTTTGAGAAGTGAAGGCTATAAAATTGATTGTGAACATGGAAAAGTGGTAATCGAGGAATCCGAAGCCAGAAGAATTGCTAATCAGATAGAAGCTAACATCAACTTACTGGGAGGAATCGAGGCTTTAAGAAGATTATTTGAAATAATAGAGCCTCACTATCAAAACGAACAAGGGAGATATTATCTAGGCGTTAACGTATCTTTCTTTCCCAAAGACTACTCACCCTTAATTCCTATTGGTTATTTATTAAATCTATGTGTTAAAAATTTGCCTAGAAAGAGATTGCCTTTTGAAATATCTAATAAGAACATTCCACTAACTTTTAAGAAAGCTGGCAAGGTTTGGCAAGAAATTTTAGATAGCTCTATTTCGTTAACCTCTATTCTGGATGTTCAACCCCATAATAGGTTTACGTTGTTATTTCAATCCCCTGAAACAATAATTCCCTTCCTAAAAAACTTGGCAGTCTATAATAGCTTGTTTTCTCCAATTCAATTGCGCCCTTCAGATGTGTCTAAAATGATAAAAGGATTATTTTGTTGGCTGACCACAGACATTGAGCAAACGTTAGGCTGGACTCCATATCAAGCAGCAACAATAGCAGAAAGAATTTTTAAACTAGCTGCGGATAATCTATATCCCATTACTTTTCAATTAAAACAACTGTATGATTTAGAAAAACAAATTGGAAAGGGTAAAATCCAGAAAATTCTTACTGTCTATTCCCATACATTAAATTCTGTTAATTCAAATTTTCAGATACCACAGGATCTTAGCGAAATAAATTACAAAAATTATTTTCAGTCTAAACCTCTAATTCAACTAAGTAAAGATAGATATTTGCTAACGAATTCATCGTTTTGCTCACCTGCTTTTTACGAGGCAATTGTATCTGAACTTAGAGAAAAAGTAGATCCTAAGATTAATGATAAACTGGGAGAGAAGATAGAAGATTTTATTAAAAATGAATTTTCCATACGAGAAATTGAATTTAAATCTGGTCGTTATGATAAGTCTCCAGATGAAATCGACATTTTAGTAGAAGCGTCGGATACACTAATTTTCTTTGAAGTTAAAACAAAACCACTTACAAGAAAAGCAAAATGTGGCGATGATTTAGCTCTATTAGTCGATTTATCAAACTCCTTAATAGCCTCACAAATTCAAATAAATAAACACGAGATTTTTATTAGAAAAAATGGCTATATTTCACTGAAGGATGGTTCTATTTGTGAGTTAAAAGGTAAAAATATTGAACGAGTATCGATGACACTTCTCGATTATGGAAGCTTCCAAGATAGAACTATTATATTTAATTTTCTGGAGAATATGCTACTAGGTGAATTTGAGGCAATTAATGATTTATGTAATGATGATCTAAACCAAAAAATTGGAAACTTAAACGAGAAACTTAATAAGTTTAAATGCCAATTCGATGAACTTGTCAAGCTAGATTCAACAAGAGAAAAAAATCGTTTTGGTAATTGTTGGTTCTTAAGCGTTCCGCAACTACTTCTAATTCTTGACAATGTAAATTCTAGTGATGAGTTAAAAAATGAACTTTGGAGAACTCGTCATGTCGAATTAGGAGTTATAGATTTTTACAAAGATTACGGATATGCAAGGCAATTTGAAACTGCAAAGAATTCTTCATAACTCAGCAGTTTTTATCCACCCCACCCAAAAAATCATAAAATCAAAAATATTCTTTTAAGGAAGAGGAAAACTTAATGGAAATCAACTTTTAGAAATGGATTAAGAGTGAGATAAAAAATAATTCTATTAATAATAAACTTTAAAAAAGAGAAAATTATGGAAGAATTACTAGAACTAAGAGAATTAATTATTGCTGGTAATCTAGACGCGGCACTATCTTTAATTGATGAATTAGAAGAAATGAGCAAAGAAGATAAAATTAATAAAATTTATAGCTATTGTGTTGTCTTGTTGGTTCATTTAATTAAACAACAAGCAGAAAAAAGAACAACTCATTCTTGGGATGTTTCTATTCGTAATTCCACTGATGCCATTAATCGAATCAACAAACGCCGAAAAGCAGGAGGATTTTATCTAAATAAAAAAGAATTAGAAGAAACTCTGATAGAAGCCTACAATCGCGCTTTAGATAATGCGGCTTTAGAAGCTTTTGGTGGCATTTATAATGGATTAACTTTAAGCAATATGGTAAAACAGGAGCTGATCCTTAAAGAAGCTTTAGAGTTGATATTAAATTAATCTGCTTTCAGTTCTATTTTAAGGATATTTTGCCTAAAAAATTATCTTTTTATCGAGTGAACTATTCATAAAAACTCAATTTTTATACCGTATTAATTATTAAATTGAATGTTGTTTAATAATCTACACAAGATTAACAAAACTCTGAGCGGATTCCTTACCTTCTGCTAATAAATAATCTAAAAAAGTTTGAGCAACAATCGATAATTGTTTACTGCTGGGATAGATCACATACCAATGTTTTTGAATGGGAAATCCTTCCACATCTAGTACGATTAAAGGACCTTGAGGGCCTTCTAGGGCTAGAGAATGGCGAGATAAGATTGATAAACCTAATCCTCCTACTATTGCTTGTTTAATTGCTTCATTACTGCCGATTTCCATTTCTACTCGCATTTTTAAACGATTTTCAGCAAAAAAGTCTTCGACTGCCATTCGTGTTCCCGAACCTGATTCACGCATAATCAAGGGTTCTTCTGCTAATCTCTCGATAGAGATCAATTTTTCTTGAGCTAGGGGATGATTTCGAGGCGCGATCACAACGAGGGGATTATCTAAAAAATGACGCAGATTAATATCCAATTCTTCGGGTGGTTGTCCAATAAAATAAAGGTCATCTAAATTGTTCGCTAGGCGATCTAGGATTTGTTGACGATTCGCAATTTGTAAGGAAATACGAATACCTGGATAGCGTTGGCGAAAGGTTCCTAAAATACGCGGGACAAAATATTTGGCAGTGGTAATGGCGGCTAATTTTAAGTTGCCCTGTTTTAAACCTTTGATATTAGCTAAAGTCATTTCTAAATCGTTAAAGCGTTGGGAAATATCTCGCCCCACCTCTAAAACTGCTTTACCTGCATCGGTGAGATAAATGCGTTTGCCGATTTGTTCATAGAGGGGGACACCGATCGCCTTAGTGAGTTGTTTCATCTGCTGAGAAATCGTTGGTTGGGTGAGAAAAAGTTCTTCGGCGGCACGGGTAAAACTGCCATGCTTGGCGATCGCTTCAAAAATTTGCAACTGGTGGAGGGTAGCTTGTTTCATTTTTCTATAGATAAAATCTATGGTGATAATAAAATATTGGGTCTTTTATCTATTCTAGTTTTCCCCTATGATGAAAGTCAACCAATTGAGGAAACACCCATGACAGACTGGATCATTTACGCAATCACTGCTTACTTTACACTTTTAATTCTTCTTTTTAGTCTCAAACCCTTTCTGCCTTCTACCCCAGATTCTTTAGATTGATCCCCATTAATATATAAATTTTATCTATTGAAAACGCCAATGAATCAGTTTAACCGCCGCAATTTTTTAATCACCACAGGCATGGCCGCCACCAGTTCTATTTTTTTGAAAGGCTGTTTGGGCAATCCCCCCGAAAGTATTAGTACCAGTACGACGGCGATCGCTAAACCTGTTACCTTAACGCCCGAAACCACTCCCGAAACCACCACAGTTAAACTCGGTTTTATGCCCATTTTTGAGTCGGCTCCGTTGATTATTGCCAAAGAAAAAGGCTTTTTTGCTAAATATGGCATGACCGAGGCCGAAATTTCTAAGCAGGCAAACTGGGGATCGGCTAGGGATAATGTCGAAATTGGTTCGGCGGGCGGAGGTATTGATGGTGGTCAGTGGCAAATGCCCATGCCTTATCTAATTTCTGAAGGTTTAATTACTAAAAATAGTGTCAAAATTCCGATGTATGTTCTCGCCATGTTGAACACCCAGGGTAATGGGATTGCGATCGCCAAAAGTCAAGCGGACAAAAATATTAGCCTTGATATTTCTAAAGCAAAAGATTACATTCAAGGGCTAAAAAAAGCGGGAACACCCTTTAGAGCCGCCTATACTTTTCCGAAAGTTAATCAAGATTTTTGGATTCGTTATTGGTTAGCCGCAGGAGGCATTGATCCCGATCAAGATGTTAGTTTGTTGACGGTTCCAGCCGCCCAAACTGTTGCCAATATGAAAACGGGAACAATGGAAGGATTCAGCACGGGCGATCCTTGGCCAGGTCGTTTAATTAAAGATGACATTGGTTTTGTTGCGGCTTTAACGGCTCAAATGTGGCCTTCTCATCCTGAAGAATATTTAGGAATGCGGGCAGATTGGGTTGATAAAAATCCCAAGTCCACTAAGGCAATTTTAAAAGCCGTAATGGATGCCCAACAGTGGTGTGACAAGCCTGAAAACCGTAAAGAATTGGCTCAAATTGTAGCTAAAGCCAGTTATTTTAATGTTCCTGCTGCTACTTTAGAACCGATGTTTATGGGCAAATATGTGATGGGAGATGGTCAGCCAGACATTGATGATTTTAATATGGCTGTCCGTTATTGGAAAAGCGATCGCGGTAGTATTTCCTATCCCTACAAAAGCCTTGATCTTTGGTTTTTAACGGAAAGTGTGCGTTGGGGTTTCTTGCCTAAAACCTATCTGGAAAGTTCTAAGAATTTGATTAATAAAGTTAATCGTTCTGACCTTTGGAAAGAAGCCGCAAAAGAAGCTGGTATTCCCGCTACTGATATTCCTACAGGGGATTCTCGTGGAGTCGAAAAATTTTTTGATGGCAAAGTTTTTGATCCCGAAAATCCCAAAGCTTATCTGGATAGTCTCGCTATCAAAAAAGTTTAATTAGTAATCCTTAACTATCAACTATTAACTCAATAAAGGAGCTTTACGTTATGGCAACTACTTTAAAAACAACTCGTCCCAGTTCTAATCCCTTCGCTAAATTTTGGCAGAAAAATTCTCAAAATATCCTACCACCCATTGCAGGCATCTTAGGTTTTCTGATTATTTGGCAATTTTTTTCAATGACGGGATTAATTAAATTACCACCTCCAACTTCTCTAATTACCAATGAAAGAACTCGTATTTATTTAATGTATCCTTTCTTTAATCGTGGTGGTACAGATGTCGGTTTATTTTGGCAAGCAATGGCTAGTTTACAACGGGTTTTAATTGGTTATTCTTTGGCTGCTGTTGTGGGTATTTCAGTTGGAATTGTTATCGGTTTAAATTCTTTTTGGAATAAAGCCTTAGATCCCCTTTTTCAATTTTTAAGAACAGTTCCTCCTTTAGCTTGGGTTCCTTTAGCATTAGCGGCTCTACAACAAAACCAACCTGCGGCATTATTCGTAATTTTTATTACCTCAGTTTGGCCCATTTTAATTAATACGGCTGTTGGAGTTCAACAAATTCCTCAGGATTATATTAATGTCCGTAAAGTATTACAACTATCTCCCCAAAAGTTCTTTTTAAAAATTCTGATTCCTTCAGCTTTACCTTACATTTTTACTGGTTTACGGATTGCGATCGGTTTGGCTTGGTTAGCGATTATTGCAGCAGAAATTGTCATGTCAGGGATTGTTGGAATTGGTTTCTTTATCTGGGATTCTTACCAAAATAATTACATCAGTGACATTATCTTGGCTCTCATTTATATCGGCGCGATCGGTTTAATTCTGGATAAGTTAATGGCTTTTGTTCAAACATTAATTGTTAAAGAATAAATCAACAATAAAACTTTCCAGGCGTAAATAATGCGCCCCAAAATAGAACTAGTATTCATTTTTAAGGATTTAAAACTATGAGCGTTTTTGTTGCTGTTGATAATATTGATAAAGTTTTTCCTCTCTCTGGCGGTGGTGAATATATCGCTCTTAAGGGAATTAATCTTGAGATTAAAAAGGGTGAATTTATTTCTCTGATTGGTCACTCTGGTTGTGGTAAATCGACCCTTTTAAATATGATCGCGGGTTTAGATTTGCCGACGGAAGGTTTAGTTACCCTCGAAGGTCAACGCATCAAACAACCTGGCCCCGATCGCATGGTAGTTTTCCAAAACTATTCCCTGTTACCTTGGTTAACGGTACGTCAAAATATCGCTTTAGCCGTTGAAGAAGTGATGGCAGGAAGCTCTGTCCAAGAACAAAATGACGTTATTGAACAGCATATTGATTTGGTTGGTTTGCGTAATGCGGTAGAAAAATTACCCAAGGAATTATCGGGGGGGATGAGACAACGGGTTGCGATCGCACGAGCCTTAGCAATACGTCCGAAAGTGTTGTTATTAGATGAACCTTTTGGAGCATTAGATGCTTTAACGAGAGGGAATTTACAAGAACAATTAATGAAGATTTGCGAAGAGTATCAAGTGACTTCGGTAATGGTGACTCACGATGTGGATGAAGCGGTGTTATTATCCGATCGCATTGTCATGTTAACCAATGGCCCTAGCTCTAAAATTGGCGGTATTTTAGAAGTTGATATTCCCCGTCCTCGCAAACGAATGGAAGTCGTCAATCATCCCAGTTACTACAGTTTACGGAGTGAGATTATTTACTTCTTAAATCAACAGAAACGGATTAAAAAATTACGCGCCCAAAAAGTAACAACTATTGCCCGTCATGGCTTAGAAAAAGTTAATTTAGAACTGGGTTTTGTTCCCTTAACGGCCTGCGCTCCCTTAGTCGTTGCCAAAGAAAAAGGCTTTTTTGTTAAACATGGTTTAGATGAGGTTAACCTAGTACGAGAAACCAGTTGGCGCGGAATTGTAGATGGGATTATTGGCGGTTATCTAGACGCAGCCCAAATGCCTTCAGGAATGCCCACTTGGTTAACGGCGGGTGGCTATCAAGAACAACCTTTGCCCGTTGTTTCTGCTTTAACCATGACTCGTAATGGTAATGGCGTAACTCTCAGCAAAGAACTGTATAACAAGGGAATTTATACGGCAGCAGATTTTAAAAAATTACTGCTAGAAACCGATGGCAAAAATCATACTTTAGGCATGGTTCATCCTTCTTCAATGCACAATCTTTTATTGCGATATTGGTTAGCCGCTAATGGTATTGATCCTGATCGGGATGTAAATTTAAAAACCATTCCTCCTGCTCAAATGGTAGCGGATTTAAAGGCGGGAACAATTGATGGTTATTGTGTAGGAGAACCTTGGAATTTACGAGCGGCTCTAGAAGGAGCGGGTTTTACCATTGCAACAGATCTAGAAATTTGGCCTGATCATCCAGGAAAAGTGTTAGGTGTCAGGGAAGATTGGGCGATCGCGCACCCGAATACCCATATTGCCCTAGTTAAAGCTTTACTAGAAGCCTGTGCTTATTGTGCTGATCCGAACAATGAACAAGAAATTCGGCAAATGTTAGCCCATCGCAATTATCTAAGCACATCCCTTGAATATATTCAAATCGGCGATCCCAATCACTATACTTGCAATCTGGATAAGCCTGTGGAGTATGCCCATCACCATTTTTATGGAGCCAGTCTCAACCGTCCCAGCCGTACAGAACATCTCTGGATGATGACTCAAATGGCT